>NZ_JAMBDS010000014.1:0-53875 GCF_025143785.1 Brachybacterium sp. p3-SID1565 | reverse complement strand
CCCATCCTGGTGGGCCCCCCGCCCCCCGGGGGGGGGGGGCGGCACCCCCCCCCCCCCCCCCGTCACTGCGTCCGCCCCCCGCCTGCCCCGGTTGCGTGCCCGCGCGGCCAGCGCGGACACCCGATGCCGTGCGATCGGGCCCGGGCCCTCGCGGGGGTGAGGTCAGCCCAGCACGTGCACCCCGGCGTCCTCCTGCTCGCGCATGAAGCATGCCCCGCACAGCGACTCGTAGGTGACGGCGGCCCCGTCGTCGATGGCCACCTGATCGCCCTCGAACACATGACGATCGTCCACCACGCGGCAGTTGAACTCGGCCTGGGAACCGCAGCGACACATGGTGGGCAGCTTCTCGATGTTGTCGGCCAGCTCGAACAGGCGCAGGGCACCGGGGAACGTGCGGGTGCGGAAGTCGGCCCGCAGCCCGTAGCAGATCACCGAGATGCCGTCCTCCTTGGCGATGCGGAACAGCTGGTCGATCTGGGCGGGTTCCAGGAACTGCGACTCGTCCACCAGCACGCAGTGAAGGGGGCGCAGGCCCTTGTCATCGGCCACGGTGTGGATGTGGGAGCGGATGTCCTCCCCGGGGGCGGCGAGCACGTCCACCTGGCGCTTCGCACCGCCGCGGGCCACCACCCAGTCCTCGCCCTTGGTGTCCAGGGCGGGCTTGACGGTGATCGTGGCAAGGCCCCGCTCGTCGTAGTTGTACGCGGTCTTGATCAGCGTGTCGGACTTCCCGGAGTTCATCGCTCCGTACTTGAAGTGCAGCTTGGCCATGCGGGAGTGCTCCAGGGGTCGAGGGTGCGGTGGGACTGGTGCGGGTCTGGGGGCGCAGGCGGGGTAGAGGAGGCGTGCGGGGCAGAGGAGGCGTGCGGGGCAGAGGAGGCGGGCGGGTCAGAACGCATCCAGCACCGAGGGGCGGGGGCCCGCCAGCAGGGCGTCGAGGAAGCGCCCGGCTGCGGGATCGGCATCAGCGCCCAGGCCCAGGCGGCGGGCGTCGGCCACGGTGCGTCCGCCGGTCAGCAGCAGCGAGGCGGCGTGGATGTCCAGGCGCACCACACCCACCAGCCCCTCGGTCCCCGACGAGGGGCCGGCCGCCGGGTCGGCCGAGGACTGCGGGAGAGGATCGGCGGTGATGCGTCCACCTGCCGCCCGGACCTTCCAGCTGCCGGCGGCCCGGCAGGTGCCCTCCGGAACGGTGAGGTCCTCGACCGTCAGCAGGATCGCGCCCTCGAGGCCATCGGGCGCGGGCCTGGCCTCGAGCGCCGCGGCCGTATCGATCACCCGCATCATCACGATGCCGGGCATGTCGGGGGCCGGGCGCAGCCTGCCGCTGGGCAGCACGTTCAACACCGGGTCCTCCGTGCGCAGCCGCAGGCGTGCGGTGGAGGTGACCGTGGACCAGGAGCCCAGGGAGCGCAGCAGGGCGGTGAGATCCTCGCGGGTGCGGCCGAGGATCTCGTGCACCTCCAGGCCCTCCTCGGAGGTGTGGTCGGCCGCACGGGTCCAGGAGATGTAGCCGTGGTCGCGGCCGTCGACGTCCTCCAGCAGCAGCGCCGACCAGCCATCGCCCGGCACGCCCTCGGGGAACAGTGGCCCCTCGCGCAGCAGCATGCCGTTGTCCTCGCAGGTCAGCTCCCGGTACAGGGCGCGCAGGCGCGGCATGGTCCGCTCGGTGACAGGGACCAGGCGCCTGTCGCCCACGGGGCGCAGTCGCTGCAGGTCTCCGAGCGGCACCTGAACCTCGGTCTCCCGAGCCACCTCCTGGTACCCGTAGCGGCGGTAGAGCGCGGGATTGGAGGGGTACAGCATCGAGAAGGCCATGCCCTCTCCCTGGCAGCGCGCGATCACCGCGGTGAGCAGGGGGCCGAACAGTCCGTTGCCTCGGTGCGCTGGATGCACCGCCAGACCGCCGATCCCCCCGCACGCGGCGACCCCGCCTCCGACGGCGATGCGGTCGTGGCGGATGCGGGCACCGGCCGCGATCACTCCGTCGACACCGCCGGGCAGGGAGGAGGAATCGATGCCGATCGCGGTCTCGGCCGGGTTGAACGGCCGTGGTGACTCGGCCGGTTCGCGCCCGCCGAAGGCTCCTGTGCTGAGCGCCCGGTAGGCGCGGGCGTCCTCGGCCCTCAGGTCACGTACTCGCATGGGGCGAGTCTAGGCGCGGCCCCGGCCGGGGTGCGGCCACGACAGCCTGTGCCTCCCGGCCCGCCCACCGGCCCCGCGTGCGCGGCATACTGACAGGGACGCATCCGAGCGTCGAGGAGGAACTGTGAACCCACGTCGTGAGCGCGGCACATCCGACAGCGCGCCCCGCAACGGGGCGCGCAAGCCCTACACCCGCCCCAACAGTGCGCAGCGCAGCGCCCGCGAGAACCTCTCGCGGCGCCTGAGGGAGGGTGATCTGCGCAGTGAGCAGCAGCGGCCGCAGCGGCACATCCCCGTGGGGCTGTCCACCTCCTCCGTGTTCCCTGCCGGGGTGGAGGAGTGCTTCCGCCTGTCCCAGAGCATCGGCTACGACGGCGTGGAGGTGATGGTCTCCTACCCCGAGGACTCGCAGGACCCGGACAAGCTGCGGGCGTACGTGGGGCGCTACCAGCAGCCCATCCTGTCCCTGCACGCGCCCACGCTGTTCTTCCTGCAGCGGCTGTGGGGCGGCGACCCCTGGGTCAAGATCGAGCGCACCGTCCAGCTCGCCGTGGAGCTGGAGGTGCCGACCGTGGTGGCACACCCGCCGTTCCGCTGGCAGGGCTCCTACGCGAGGGAGTTCGTGCACGGCGTCGCGGAGATCGAGGAGCGCTACGGGGTCGCGGTGGCGGTGGAGAACATGTACCCGTGGCGCCTGGGAGTGCGCGAGGTGATGGTGTACCTTCCCGATCACGACCCCACTGACGAGGACTACGCGCACGTGACGGTTGACCTCTCCCACGCCGCGACCGCCGGGGACGACGCCCTGGTGCTGATCGAGGGCCTCGGGGAGCGCCTGACCCACCTGCACCTGGCCGACGGCTCCGGCAACTCCACCAAAGACGAGCACCTGCCCCCGGGGGAGGGCAACCAGCCCTGCGCGGAGGTGCTGCGGCGCCTGGCCAACAGCGGCTGGGGCGGCTCGGTGCTGGTGGAGGTCAACACGCGCCCGTACCGCAAAGAGGGGCAGCGTGAGCAGGTGCTGCGCCAGTGCCTGCTGTTCGCGCGCCACCACCTGGGGCACCACCTCGAGGACGCCCAGGACGGCCGGAATGCTCAGGTCGGCCGGGATTCCAAGGACGCCACGGCAGCGGACACGGTGGGCTCCGGCACCGAGGTGTGAGCCGCCGACGGGACGAGAACTGTTGCCCGACGTGTGATCGGACACCCGTGAGCCGGTCACAGGGAAGCGGTGGGACAATGGGCGCCGCGGTTCAAGACACGACGAAGAACGAGGTAGTGCACGCTGATGGGGAACGGGAACACGCAATTCGTCCACAGGAACGCCTCACTGCTCTCGGTGGAGATGACTCTGCCCTCCGTGACGGTCACCTCCGACGAGATCGACGAGATGCTCACTCCCGCCCGCAAGCGTCTGCGCCTTCCCCGCGGTGTGCTGCAGCGCGTGGCCGGGGTGTACGAGCGGCGCTGGTGGCAGGACTCCCACAACGGCTGGCGGCAGGGCGTGGTCAGCGCCGCCGAGCGCGCCATGGCCAATGCCGGCATCACCCGCAACCAGGTGGGCCTGATGATCAACGCCTCCGTGTCCCGCCCCTATCTCGAGCCGGCCGTCTCCACCGCCATCCACCACTCGCTGGGCATGCCCACCAGCTGCATGAACTTCGACATCACCAACGCCTGCCTGGGCTTCGTCAACGCCATGAGCATGGCCGCCGGGATGATCGACGCCGGGCAGATCCAGTACGCGCTGATCGTCGGTGCCGAGGACGTCGAGGAGGTGCAGCGCGGCACCATCGACCGCCTGAACTCCAAGACCGCCACCCGCGCCGACTTCAACAACCAGTTCGCCTCCCTCACCCTGGGCTCCGGGGCGGCCGCCGCCGTGATCGGCCCCAGCGACAAGCATCCCGAGGGGCACCGCCTCAAGCTCACGCAGTCCCGCGCCGGCACCCAGCACCACGAGCTGTGCGTGGCCAACATGCAGGACATGCGCACCGACTCCTCGGGCCTGCTGGAGAACGGCATCGCCCTGATCTTGGACACCTGGAAGGACGCCAATGACGCCGGCCTGGACTTCCGCAGCATCGAGCACGTCATCCCGCATCAGGTGTCCATGGTGTACACCCGCAACTTCTCGAAGATCACCGGAGTGGGGATGGAGCGCATCCCGGTCTCCTTCCCCGACTGGGGGAACATCGCCGCCGAAGCCGTGCCGATGACCCTGGCGAACCACCAGCAGAACATCGCCCGCGGCGAGCGGGTGCTGCTGCTCGGCGTGGGCTCCGGACTGAACACCGCTTTCATGGAGGTGGAATGGTGAGCACGACCCCCAAGGGCCGACGCCGCGCCCAGATCCCCGAGGTCCCCGCCATGCCCGGCGTGGACCCCCGCATCTCCCGCACCCTCGAGGTGCGCGACCACGCCGGCGAGATGCGCCGCTGGCATCTGCTGGACTCCGCGCCCCTGCTCGCCGAGCGGGGCGTCACCCCCCGCGGCACTCTGCTGGCCGTGCACGGCAACCCCACCTACTCCTTCCTGTACCGCAGCCTGGTGCGCGAGGACATCCCCTGGCGTGTGATCGCCGTGGACCAGCTGGAGATGGGCTGGTCCGAACGCACCGGCGTCACCCGCCGCCTGCAGGACCGCATCACCGACCTGTCCCTGCTCACCGACGCCCTGTCCCTGCGCGGGCCGGTGGTGACCGTGGGCCACGACTGGGGCGGGATCATCTCCACCGGATGGGCGCTGGACAACCGCCACGACGTGGTGGGCATGATCCTCACCAACACCGGCATCCATCAGGAGATCGGGGAGAGCCTGCCCAAGGCGCTGCAGCTGGCGACCACCCCCGCCTTCCTGCCCGCCTCCACCTCCCTGACCGACACGTTCCTGCGCACCACGCTGTCGCTGTCCAAGCCAGCACTTCCCGCCGAGGTGCAGGACGCGTACCTGGCGCCCTACCGCAGCCGCGCCCGCCGCAAGGGCATCGAGACCTTCGTGGCCGACATCCCGGCGGATGCCTCCCACCCCTCCCGCGCCACCCTCGAGCGGCTCGCCGAGGGCATCCGTGAACTGCACGTGCCCACCCTGTTCGCCTGGGGCCCGCGCGACATCACCTTCTCCGACCGCTACCTGCGCGACCTGCTGGAGCGGGTGCCCCACGCGGACGTGCACCGCTTCGAGGAGGCCTCCCACCTGGTGTGGGAGGACGCCGATGTGTCCACGCTGGTGGCCGGATGGCTCCAGGACACCTTCGGCACCGAGGACCGCGCACGCCGCGTGGACATCGCCGATCCTCAGCAGCGCTCCCGCCGCGCCGTGTCCACCTATGCCGAGCAGGCCCCCGAGCGGTACGTCGGCGAGCCCATCGGCCGTCTCGCCGCCGATCCCGCCCATGCCCACCGCCCGGCCGTGGTGGAGCTGTCCGGACCCGACGGCGAGCGCCGCCAGATCTCCTGGTCGCTGCTGAACCGCCGCGTGGAGGACATCGCCGCCGGCATGCTCGCCCACGGCATCCGGCCGGGGGACCGGGTGTCGATCCTCATCACTCCCGGGGCTGACCTCACCGGCGTGCTGTACGCCTGCCTGCGCATCGGCGCCGTCGCCGTGATCGCCGATGCCGGCCTGGGCACCGATGGCCTCACCCGCGCCGTGATCGGATCCCATCCGGACTGGATCATCGGCATCAACCGGGCGCTGGTCGGCGCTCGCGCCCTGGGCTGGCCCGGCCGCCGCATCAGCGTGGCCCAGCTGCCCACAGTGGACCGCACCGTGTTGGGCGTGGAGACCTCCGTCGCACAGCTGGCCGCCTCCGGCTCGCAGATGCGGGACCTGGGTGCCCCGCTGGACGCCCCCTGGCCCGATCCCGAGGTCGATGCGGCGATCCTGTTCACCTCCGGCTCCACCGGGCCCGCCAAGGGGGCGGTGTACACCCACCGCCAGATGTCCGCGATGTTCACCGCGGTGGGCGACACTCTGCAGTTGGACCCCGAGCGTGGCCTGGTCGCGGGCTTCGCGCCCTTCGCGCTGCTGGGCCCGGCCCTGGGTGCCCCCAGCGTGGTGCCCGACATGGACATCACCCGTCCCGGGGAGCTCACCGCGAGCGCCCTGGCCAACGCGGTCGACGCCCTCGGCTCCCCGGCCGTGTTCACCGCGCCCGCCGCTCTGCGGAACATCCTGAGCACCGCCTCTGAGCTGGACGATGCGGGCCGGGCCGCCCTGGCGCGTGTGCCCAGCTTCTTCTCCGCCGGTGCGCCGATCGCCGCGCACATGCTGCGGGAGCTGCGGGGCCTGATGCCGAATGCGAGGGCCCTCACCCCGTACGGCATGACCGAGTGCCTGGTCGCCACCGCCATCGACCTCGAGGGCATCGAGGACGCGGGCCCCGGCGCCGGAGTGTGCGTGGGCAGGCCCGTCAGCCGCGTCCAGGTCGCCATCGCCGCCATGGACGCCGAGGGGGAGACCACCGGGGAGATCACCGACCGCGCGGATGTCACCGGCGAGATCCTGATCCGCGCCCCCCACGTGCGCGACCGTTACCTGATGCTGTACGGCACCACCCGCAGCGCCATGCGCTTCGAAGGATGGCACGCCACCGGCGACGTGGGCCATCTCGACGCTGACGGGCGGTTGTGGGTGGAGGGCCGTGCGGCCCACGTGCTGGCCACCGCCGACGGACTGTTCACCCCGGTGCAGGTGGAGGACGCAGCCGAGACCGTGCCCACCGTGCGCCGTGCCGGCGCCGCGGTGGTGGGCCCGCGTGGCACCCAGCAGGTGGTGGTGATCCTGGAGACCGAGGACGGCTACCGCCCCGGTGCGCCCGGGCGGCCCCGGCCGGCCGAGACCTCCCTGCAGGAGGCCGTGCGCCGTGCCGTGCGCGAGCGCGCTGGTGTGGAGGTCACCGCGGTGTTCACCACCCGTGCCCTGCCCACCGACATCCGCCACAACTCCAAGATCGACCGGGCGGCACTGTCGCGCTGGTCGGAGCAGACCCTGCGCGGCGAGCGGGCGGAGGCACTGTGAGCGGCCGCAGGATCCTGGTCACCGGCGCCTCCGGGATGCTGGGCGGTGCCGTGGCGACCGCCCTGCGCGACCGCGGTGAGGAGGTGCGCGCCTTCCAGCGCCGCCCCGCCGGCATCGACGGGGTCACCGACGTCAACGGCTCCCTCACCAGCGCGGAGGACGTGCGCCGTGCGGCGGACGGCTGCGATGCGGTCATCCACCTGGCCGCGAAGGTGTCCATCTCCGGTCCGGAGAGCGAGTACCGGGATATCAACATCGGCGGCACCCGCAACGTGGTCGGCGCCCTGCGTGCTCAGGGCGGCGGCCAGCTGGTCAACGTGTCGTCTCCGTCGGTCGCTCACCTGGGCACCGCGATCGTCGGCCTGGGCGCGACGCCTGCGGATCCCGAGCACGCCCGCGGCCCCTACGCCCGCACCAAGGCCGCCGCCGAGCTGCTGGCCATGGAGGCCGACGGCCGCGACGGCCTGCTGGTGACCTCCATCCGCCCCCACGTGGTGTGGGGTCCGGGGGACACCCAGCTGGTCGGGCGCATCGTGGACCGCGCCCGCAGCGGCCGCCTGCCCCTGCTGGACGACGGCATGGCGCTGATCGACACCACCTACGTCACCAACGCCGCGGACGCGATCGTGGCGGCTCTGGACCGCATCGAGGACGTCCACGGCGAGAGCTTCGTGGTCACCAACGGCGAGCCCCGCACCGTGCGGGACGTGTTCAACGGCTGGTGCGACGCCGCCGGGGTCCCGCGGCCCCGCATCAAGGTCCCCGGCTCGGTGGCCCGCGCGGCCGGGCGCGTGGTGGAACGGCTGTGGGAGATCCGCCCCGGGGCCGACGAACCGCCGATGACGGAGTTCCTGGCCGAGCAGATGTCCACCGCGCACTGGTTCGACCAGCGCCGCACCCGCGAGCGCCTCCAGTGGAGCCCGGCCGTCAGCATCGACGAGGGATTCGAACGACTCGCGGACTGGTATCGCGCTCACCCCGTCGTGGGTGCACAATAGCCCCTGATGAACCAGAGCCTGAACCAGAACCAGAACCGGGCCCAGGACCAGGCCGGCCCCCGTGCCGAGCAGGATGGCACGGGTACGGAGCCGGCCGGCACCCGGGCCGAGGACGATGCCGCACTGATCGCGGAGATCGACGCGGAGCTCGCGGCCGAGCGCCGCGCCAAGCCCCGCGCCAGCACTGCACTGACCGGTGCGGTGCTGCTGATCGGCGGCTTGGTGGGCTGGATCGCAGCGCTGAACCTGCTGGTGGACAAGCTGTACCTGCTGTCCAACCCCGGCGCCACCCTCGCCTGCGACATCAACCCGTTCATCTCCTGCGGCACCGTGATGATGACCTGGCAGGCCGAGGCCTTCGGCATCCCCAACATGGCGATCGGGCTGGGCGGTTTCGCCATCATGGGCGTGCTCGGTGCGCTGATGCTCAGCGGCACCACCCTGCCCCCGTGGATGCGCTGGGCACGGCTGGGCGGGATGACCTTCGCCTTCGCCTTCGTGCACTTCCTGGCGTTCTCCGCGATCGTCATCATACGCACTCTGTGCCCGTGGTGCATGGTGGTGTGGGTCGCCACCGCCCCCATGTTCTTCGCGACCCTCGCCCACACCGTGGAGAGCGGCGACCTGCGACTGCCCGGTCCGCTGGCGGGGATCCTGCGCCGCTGGGTGCTGCTCACCCTGGCCTGGTACCTGCTGGTGGCCCTGGTGATCCTGATCGCCTTCTGGGGCCAGTGGATGGCGACCCTCGGCATCGGCTGATGAGCGGCGAGTCGGCCCCCAGCGAGGTCGCATACGCGCGCAGTGCGGGAAGACCTGTCTCCCACGCCGGTGAGGTTCCTCCCCAATGACGGGTTCTCCCCATCAGCGGCCGTAGTCCCGTGAGGGCGGTGCCGAGTCCCTAGCGTCGGACCCATGGGAGCAGGACACGGACGGCCGTTGCGCAACCGGCCCGGGCGGCATCGACGCGGTGGAGAGCCGCTCGTCGAGCACGTGGATCACAGGGCCGAGACGCCAGCGCGTCGACTGTCGCTCCCGGCGCCCAGCCCGTCGTCCCTGGTGGGCATCGCGGTGCTGGTCCTGATCGCCGCGGGCGCCATCCACCTGGGGTCCGCCGGCTCTGCCGTGCCGCTGGAGGAGCGCTCCCCGGTGAGCATGTCCGAGACCGCCGATCCCTCCCCGGCGGCTGGAGGGTCGAGCGGGGACGCGACCACCGACGATGCGGACTCGCAGCCTCCGGGCGCTCACGATCCTGATGCCTCGTCGGAGGAGGCCAGCGGAACTGCAGGGGGCGAGCGGGCCGAGGATCAGGCGCCCTCCGAGATCGTGGTCCATGTCTCCGGTGCCGTGGAGAATCCTGGCGTGGTCCGGCTCGAGCTGGGCGCCCGGGTGCAGGATGCGGTCGATGCCGCCGGCGGAGCAGCGCCCGAAGCGGACCTGGCGGCGGTGAACCTGGCCCGCCCCGTTGCGGACGGTGAGCAGATCCACCTCCCGCTGCCGGGCGAGGAACCGCCACCTGCGGCAGCCCCGGAGCTGGGGCAGGCACCAGGCACGGGCGGCTCCCCGGGCAGCGGGGCCGGCGGCACCTCGAGAGATGTCCTGATCGACATCAACACTGCCAATGCATCCCAATTGGAGGAACTGCCCGGCGTGGGACCGGCAATCGCCCAGCGGATCATCGACCACCGGGAGGCCAATGGCCCCTTCCGCTCGGTGGACGACCTGATGGAGGTCTCCGGCATCGGACCGGCCACCCTGGAGAAGATCCGCGACCAGGCCACCGTGAGCGGATGAGGGCGATCGATGCGGTGGAACGATCTGCGCCTGCTGCCCAGCGCCGCAGCCATCTGGAGCCTCGCCGCGATCGGCATCCTGCTCGGTGCACAGGCGGCCATCGCGGCGTGCGCGGTGCTGTGCTCGAGCGTGCTGGCGGCCATCGTGGTGATCCCGCGGCGAGCCATCACCCACATCCTGTTCGCGCACCTGGCCGTGGTAGCACTGGCAGGGGTGCTGCTGTTCCCCGTGCTGCTGCGCCACGATGAGACCAGCCGCGCCCTGCACACTGCGGCCGAGGAAGGGCTGGTCGTCCAGCTGGCCGTCACGGCCCGCGCTGATCCGGCGGCACCCAGCAGCGGACCGGAATGGTCCCGCTCAGGTCTGCAGATGATGGCCCGCACGATCCCTGCGAGGGTACGGATCGGCGCCGAGGAGGTGAGCGTGCCCGCCTCCGTGCCGGTGCTGGTGCGCTCCTCCGGCGAGGAGTCCCAGGCTGCCCTGGGCCAGGTGCGCGGGGGCCAGGACGTGTGGGTGCGCGGGACCGTCCGCAGCTCCGGCGGTCTGCTGGTGCTGAGCGTCACCGAGGCACGGCCCATCCCTGACACCGGGATCTCGGCCACCGCGCAGCACCTGCGTCACCGGCTGCGGGACCTCGCCCGGGAGAACACCGCCCATCTCCCGGCCGATGAGGCCGCCCTGGTGCGCGGCATGACCTCGGGGGACACCCACGGCCTCGGGCAGCGCAGCGAGGAGATCATGCAGCGCGCCGGCATCTCGCACCTGGTGGCGGTCTCCGGCGCGAACATAGCGCTGATCCTCGCCGCGGTGATCGCGCCCCTGCTGCTGGCCGGGGTGCGCAGGCGCCCGCGCCTGATGATCGCCGGCATCGCCATGGCCGGGTACGTGTTCCTGGTGGGGGAGGAGCCCAGTGTGCAGCGCGCCGCCACCATGGCTGCGCCGGTTCTGATCGCCAGGTTCGCGGGGGTGAGAGCCTCACCGGTCGCAGCACTGGCCCTCACGGTCGCACTGTGGTCCGTCCTGGATCCGGTCACCGCCGCATCCATCGGCTTCGCTCTTTCCGCCCTCGCCACCGGGGCGATCCTCATCGCTGCACCGCCCCTCGCAAACGCGATCACCGAGGCGACTGGCGAGAGGGTCAGTCGGGTACCCGCCCTGGTGCTGGCCGTGCCGCTGGTGGCGCAGCTTGCTGTCACCCCGATCCTGATCACCCTGGCCCCTGAGGTCTCCGCCTGGGCCGTGCCGGTGAACATGCTGGTGGGTCCGGTGGTCGGCCCCACCACCGTGATCGGCGTGATCGCACTGCTGCTGGGTCCCGTCTGGCCAGCCGCCGCGCAGCTTCTCAACACGATCGCCGCGGGCGGTGCTCACGTGGTCCTGCTCATCGCCGGCACCGCCAATGCTCTGCCCGGTTCCCGCATCCCCGTTCCCGAGGGAACGCCAGGAGTGCTCCTGGCCATCGCCGCCCTCGCCGTTGCTGCGGTCGCAGTGGCGGGGCGGCGATCCCGCACCGTGCGCTGGGTGATGGCGGCGCTCCTGGTCGCGGGGACAGCCCCGGCGCTCGCTCCCCTTCTGCCCGGTCGGGCCGGGAAGGAGTGGAGCGTCGCTGCCTGCGCAGTGGGGCAGGGCGATGCCGTGCTGCTGCGCAGCGGTGGATCCACCGTACTGATCGACACCGGCCCGGAGCCGGAACCACTGCGGGACTGCTTGAACCGCTTGCACGTCGACGCGATCGACCTGCTGATCCTCACCCACCCACACGCCGATCACACGGGAGGCCGCAGCGCCCTCACCGGGGAACGGGCCCCCGCCGAGCAGTGGGTGTGCCCGCTGCCCCACGCAACGCGGGACGTGGCCGCCGGTGACATGGTCAGCTCCGTCGTCGCAGGGGAGACCTGGCAGCAGGACGGTCTCGTGCTCGAGGTGCTGTGGCCGCCCTCGGCGCGGGCCGCGGAATCCGCGGCGCTGCGGGAGGACGGCTCGGGGGAGGGGGACGCCGCCAACGACTGCTCGGTGGTGGTCTCGGCCACCTGGCCTGACGGCACCCGCCTGGTGTCCCTCGGGGACCTCGAACCCGTTGCCCAGCGAGAGCTCGCCGCGACGGTACCGGGGCCCGCGCGCATCGTGAAGGTGGCCCACCACGGTTCACGGCGGCAGGATGCGGGACTGTACGAGCACCTCGCCCCTGAGCTGGCACTGGTCACGGTGGGGAAGGAGAACAGTTTCGGTCACCCCACCGACCATGCCCTGGACCTGCTGGGCGACGTGGGCGCGCAGGTGGTGCGCACGGACAGGCACGGCACCGTGATCCTCCCGGCCGATGCCATCGACGAGCCGCTGTCCGTCGGACCACCCCGATGACGGGGCCGGCCATCCTTTCGAGCCAGCGGCCCGCCGCGCCTCCGCCCCGCGTCTACCGCTTTCTGCGATCCCGGCTGTCGCACCCGCCCGATAGGATCGCCACGTCCCGTTGTGAAGGAGTGCCCGTGAGCGATGTCGAGTGGCACAGCGTCGCCCTCGCCCCGATCGTGCTGGTCCACGGCACCGAATCGCTGATCGCCGAACGCGCCGTGCAACGGCTGCGCTCCCTGGCCCGGGAGCAGGACGATGCCGTTGCCTTCCACGAGCTCACTGCGGAGACCATCACCGCCGGGTCCCTCTCCCAGGTCACCAGCCCCTCCCTGTTCGGGGAGCCGCGCATGGTGATCGTGCCCGAGCTGCAGGCCGCGCCCGAGTCGCTGATCACCGAGATCCTCGCGTACATCCCCGCCCCTGAGCACGACGTCACCCTGGTGCTCGTGCACCGCGGCGGCAACCGCGGCAAGAAGTTGCTGGACACCCTGAAGAAGGCGGGCGTGCCCCGCGTCCCGGCCGATCCGCTCAAGCGCGTCGGCGACAAGCAGGCCTTCGTGGCGGCCGAGTTCGCACGGGCCGGCCGCCGCATCCAGCCCGAGGCCGTGGCCGCCCTGGTCGACGCCTTCGGAACAGACCTGGCCGAGCTCGCCGCGATGAGCCGCCAGCTGATCGAGGACACCACCCCCGACGAGGGCACGCAGGCGCAGCCCCTCACCCTGCAGGACGTGCGCCAGGTGACCGCTGGCCGTGTGGAGTCCACCGCCTTCGCCGTGGCCGATGCCGCGATCGCCGGCCGGGAGCGCGAAGCCCTCCAACTGCTGCAGCAGGCTCAGCTGGCCGGGGCCGACCCGGTCCCCATCGTCGCCGCGATCGCCTCCAAGATGCGATCGCTGGCCAAGGTGACCACCCCCGGCGCGAACGCCCGCAGTCTCGGCATGCCTGACTGGATGATCCGCAACCTCAGCCGTGACGCCCGCGCCTGGAACGACCGCTCGCTGGCCCGGGCCCTGGAGGCCGTGGCCCGCGCCGATCACGAGGTGAAGGGGGCTGGCCGTGACCCCCGCTGGTCCGTCCAGCACATGGTGATCGAGATCGGCCGCGCCCGCCGGGCGCGCTGAGGTCACCGCCCCCGGGCGCATCCCCCCGGCATGCGACGAGCCCCGCACGCCGGTGGCGTACGGGGCTCGAGTGGTTCAGCTCAGGGGCTGACCGGAGTCGTTCAGGCGCTGATCTTGGAGACCAGCTTGGCCAGGCCCGACTTGCGGTTGGCGGCCTGGTTCTTGTGGATGACGCCCTTGGAGACGGCCTTGTCCAGCTTGCGGGACGCATCCTTCAGGGCCTTGGCGGCGCCCTCGGCGTCACCGGCGGAGGCGGCGGTGCGCACCTTGCGCACGTAGGTCTTGAGCTCGGACTTGACCGCACGGTTGCGCAGGCGCGCCTTCTCGTTGGTCTTGTTCCGCTTGATCTGGGACTTGATGTTTGCCACGAAGACTTCTCTCTTGTGCTGTGGAGGTGGAACATCCGCGGCGGCCGAGGACCGCTGCCGACGGGGACGGGCGGTGGGGTTCGCCTGGAGACGTCGGTACCGGGTCGCTGCCGCGGGTACTCGCCCGGGTCGCACCTACCGGCGAACCCTGACACGGTGGGGCCTCCAGCATGCGCACACCGAACGGTATGTCACACATACGAGCGTCGACATTACCAGAATCGCTGATCAGCGGCACTGCCCCGGTGACGTGTCATCCGTCCCATCCGTGGAC
Source organism: Brachybacterium sp. p3-SID1565 (assembly GCF_025143785.1). NCBI lineage: Bacteria > Bacillati > Actinomycetota > Actinomycetes > Micrococcales > Dermabacteraceae > Brachybacterium > Brachybacterium sp. p3-SID1565. The sequence continues at coordinate 39,801 of NZ_JAMBDS010000014.1, read as the reverse complement.
CTCGCGCGCGGCCGCCGCCACCCGGTCGAAGCGGTCCTCAGCCAGGCGCGATCCCTCGCGCCGCACCGCCTGCGGGCTCAGCCGCAGCAGCCGGTCCACCCGCACCTCACTGGGTCGCCCCTTGCTGTCCCAGGATCCCGATCCCACGTCGATCCAGGTGGCGCCGTGCTCGTCAACGTGCACCCCGTCGTTCTCGGCGCGGTCACGGGAGGTGAGCATCAGGGCCACCAGCACCGCGCCCTCGCCGTCGCGGCCGCCCGCGCGAGCATCCTCCTCCGCGAGCACCAGCACGGGACGGTCCTTGCCGCGGGAGAGGTCCTCCTCGTACGGCACCCACGCCCACACGATCTCCCCGGGATCCGGGTGGCCGTCCAGCCGCGGCGCGTACGTGATCGCCAGAGGCGCCGAGCCGTCACGGTCGGCGAGGGCCGATGCTGTCGCGGTGGACACTCCCGCTTCGCCCCCATGATCGTTCGCGCGCCGCCGCGCGGCCGACCCGGAGCGGCCGGAGCGCGTCTCGGAGACCGAGCGCACCGCGGCCCGGCCCAGGTCACGCGCCGTGCGGCGCACCGCGGGGGAGCGCGCGGCGGTGCGCAGCAGGGAGCTCAGACGGGATCCGAATGACATGGGGTTCACCTCTCCGGACGGTTCGTCCCCCTAGTGTGCAACGGCCCCCGCCATCATGCTGACGGGCCAGGACGTGCCTCGTGTGATGACGGTGTTAGATGGGGCCATGCCAGGCAACACCCTCTTCCAGGAGTACGACGCCGCAGGCGACGGCGACGAGATGTTCGCGCCGGACGGCCACGTGCGGTCCACGTACGGATTCCTCCACGAGGCCCTGTCCGGCCTGGGGCTGGAGGAGTTCCGGTCCCGTTCGGAGACGCTGGCGTCCAGCTATCTCGATCAGGGTGTCACCTTCGACTACGCGGGTGAGGAGCGTCCCTTCCCGGTCGATGCCATCCCGCGGGTCATCGCCGCCGAGGAATGGGCGCTGGTCTCCACCGGCATCGAGCAACGGGTACGTGCCCTGGAGGCGTTCCTCGACGACGTGTACACGGATCGTCGAGCCGTGGCCGACGGTGTGGTGCCGGGGTCGCTGCTGGACTCCTCCACCTACATCGTCGATGCCGTGCAGGGCTACCGCCCGCCCAACGGGGTGCGCATCCACATCTCCGGCATCGACCTGGTGCGCGACGGCTCCGGAGGCTTCCGGGTGCTCGAGGACAACGTGCGCACCCCCAGCGGTGTCAGCTATGTGCTGTCCAACCGCCGCGCCATGGCCCAGGGCTTCCCCGAGCTGTTCTCCCATCGGCCCGTGCGGCGGGTCAGTGAGTACCCCGGCCGTCTGCTGGCCGCACTGCAGGCCGCGGCACCGCACGCCGTGGGGGAGGAGGCCACGGTGGTGGTGCTCACCCCCGGGCGGTACAACAGCGCCTACTTCGAGCACTCGCTGCTGGCGCGCACCATGGGAGTGGACCTGGTCGAGGCCAGCGATCTGGTCGAGCGCAACGACCGCATCTACATGCGCACCACCGCCGGCCTGCGCCGCGTGGACGTCATCTACAAGCGCACCGACGACGACTTCATCGACCCCGAGGTGTTCCGCCCCGACTCCATGCTGGGCGTGCCCGGCCTGGTGAGATCGATCCTGGCCGGCAACGTGGTCGTGGCCAACGCGATCGGCAACGGGCTGGGCGACGACAAGCTCACCTACACCTACGTGCCGGACATGATCCGGTACTACCTGGGCGAGGAGCCGGTGCTGCCCAACGTGGACACCTGGCGCCTGGAGGAACCGGAATCCCGCGCCGAGGTGCTCGACCGCCTCGATGAGCTGGTGGTCAAGCCCGTGGACGGATCCGGCGGCAAGGGCATCGTGATCGGGCCGGCTGCTACCGACGCCCAGCTGCAGGAGCTGCGCACCCGCCTCGAGCAGGATCCGCGCGGCTGGATCGCCCAGCCCGTCGTGCAGCTGTCCACCATCCCCACCCTGATGGAGGAGGGGCCCGAGCCGCGGCACGTGGACCTGCGGCCCTTCGCCCTCAACAGCGGGGAGGACGTGTGGGTGCTGCCCGGCGGCCTCACCCGCGTGGCACTGCCCAAGGGAGAGATGATCGTGAACTCCTCGCGCGGGGGCGGCTCGAAGGACACCTGGGTGCTGGCCTCGCAGACCCCCACGCAGGTGGAGGTCTCCACCCCGGAGGGCGAGGTGCGCGTGGTCGAGCAGACCGGGGTGGACGAGCCCTTCGACGAGGACGAGGACCTGCTGGGCACCGAGCCCGAACCCGTCACCGCCGCCATCCCCATCCTCGACCTGGAGGACGAGGACCAGCCGGACCACGACGTGCAGCCCGACCCCGACGAGCAGGAGGAGCACAGCGATGCTCAGTAGGATCGCCGAGGCCGTCTTCTGGATCGGCCGCTACGTGGAGCGCGCGGACCAGACCGCCCGCATCCTCGATGTGTCCCTGCAGTCGATCACCGAGGACGCCACCCACGACGTCGGTCGTGCCTGCAAGGACGTGTACTCGATCTTCGGCGCCTCAGCGCAGGACCCGCAGGACCACACCGTCCAGCGGGTGCTGGACCGCCTGGTGACCGACCGGACGAACCCCTCCTCCGTCGCTGGTGCCCTGCAGACCGCCCGTGAGAACGCCCGGGGTGCCCGCGAGGTGCTCTCCACCGAGGTGTGGGAGTCGCTGAACACCACCACGCTCGGCATGGCCCGCTCGGTGCGGCCCTCCCGGATGCACGGCGCCTTCCAGTTCGCCAAGGACCGCTGCGCCGTGGTGAACGGCCTGATCGATGCCTCGATGACCCGTGACGAGGCCTGGCTGTTCCTGCGGGTGGGACAACTGCTGGAGCGCGTGGACATGGTCGCCCGCATCCTGCAGGGCCACGACCTGGAGGACGCCACCGACGGCAACGTGGTGATGCTGCTGCGCAGCTGCAGCGCCCACGAGGCCTACATCCGCTCCTACCGGGGCCGGGTGCGCGCCGCACGGGCCATCGAGTTCCTGCTGCTGGACTCGATCTTCCCCCGCTCGGCGGCGCACTGCCTGATCGAGCTGGACGAGGCCCTGGACATCCTGGCCAAGCTGCACGGCAGCTCCTTCGACCGCATGGGCACCGAGGACCCGGCCCGCCGGATCGTGGGCCGGGCCGCCGCCAGCCTGCGGTACCGCTCCCTGGACGACATCGTCGCTGACTTCGACACCGAGATGGAGCAGCTGCAGCGGGTCACCGTCGCCGTCAGCCGCGCCTTGAAGAGCACGTACTTCGAGCCCGGCACCTGACCGGCCGGGCCCCACCGACCCCGGCACCCCGGATGAGGACGTGATGGCACGAAGACCCCGCACCCCCGTTCCGCTGCGCGTTCCCGGACCCGGGCGCTGGCTGGTGCAGAACAGCCCGGCCGACCGGATGCCCAGCCACGGCACGCGCCTCTATGCCCTGGAGCAGTCCATCGACCTCACACCGGTGGGGGCGGACGGGCGCTCCGGCGCCTACACCCTCCGGTCGTTCCTGCGTCCGGAGGCACCGGAGCACTTCGTCGGCTTCGGCAGTGAGATCCGCGCCCCGATCGACGGCACCGTGCGGGCCGCGCACGACGGCGAACCGGATCACGCCGCCCATCGCGGGCTGCCCTCGGTGGGCTACATGCTCACCCAGCGTCGACGCGCGGCCGAAGGCTGGACCGGACTCGCTGGAAACCACGTGATCATCGAGGCCGACGCCGGCGTCGCCGGCCCCGCCGTGTTCCTCGCCCTGTGCCACCTGCGGCAGGGCAGCCTGATGGTCCGACCAGGCCAGCAGGTGCACCGCGGGAAGGTCCTCGCGCAGTGCGGCAACTCCGGCAACTCCACCGAGCCCCACGTGCACCTGCAGGCGATGGACGATGCAGATCCCACCCGGGCCCGGGCACTGCCCATCACCTTCCCCGGCGGCCTTCCCCGCAACGGCTCCGTGATCGAAGGCGAGTGAGCAGCCGGCGCCCCGGGGCATCGCACGGTTCGCCGGGTGAGCGTGAGCACTCGCGCCGTGCCCCGCTGAGTACCAACCCGGTGCCCGTGAGACGATGGACGGCGCGCCGCGACCGCGGTGCGCGCCTGCCACCACGACCTGCCACCACGAAAGGACGGATGCCGGTGACCCCGAGGATCGCCGCCGACGAGGCCGCGGACATCCAGCCCGCCTCGACGCCCCAGGAGCGCATCCGCAACTTCTGCATCATCGCGCACATCGACCACGGCAAGTCCACGCTGGCCGATCGCATGCTGCAGATGACCGGCGTGGTGGACGAGCGCCTCATGCGCGCCCAGTACCTGGACCGCATGGACATCGAGCGCGAGCGCGGCATCACCGTCAAGAGCCAGGCCGTGCGCATGCCCTGGCAGGTCGACGGCACCAACTACGCCCTGAACATGATCGACACGCCCGGCCACGTGGACTTCACCTACGAGGTGTCCCGCTCGCTGGCCGCCTGCGAAGGGGCGATCCTGCTGGTGGACGCGGCCCAGGGCATCGAGGCGCAGACCCTGGCGAACCTGTACCTGGCGATGGAGAACGACCTCACCATCATTCCGGTGCTCAACAAGATCGACCTGCCCGCCGCGGACCCGGACAAGTACGCCGCCGAGATCGGTCAGCTGGTGGGCGTCGATCCCGAGGACGTGCTGCGGGTCTCCGGCAAGACCGGCCAGGGAGTCGAGGAGCTGCTGGACCACGTGGTGCGCACCCTGCCCCACCCGGAAGGGCAGGTGGACGCCCCCTGCCGCGCCATGATCTTCGACTCCGTGTACGACACCTACCGGGGCGTGGTCACCTATGTGCGTGTGGTCGACGGCTCCCTCAAGGCCCGCGACCGCATCGCCATGATGTCCACCGGAGCGCACCACGAGCTGCTCGAGATCGGCGTGAGCTCCCCGGAGCCCAGCCCCACCCAGGGCCTCGGCCCCGGCGAGGTGGGCTACCTGATCACCGGTGTGAAGGACGTGCGCCAGTCCAAGGTGGGCGACACCGTCACCACCTCCGTGCGCGGGGCCACCGAAGCGCTGCCCGGCTACGCGGACCCCAAGCCGATGGTGTACTCCGGGCTGTTCCCGATCGACGGCTCCGACTACCCGGTGCTGCGTGACGCCCTGGACAAGCTGAAGCTCAACGACGCTGCCCTGAACTACGAGCCGGAGACCTCCACGGCCCTGGGCTTCGGCTTCCGTGTGGGCTTCCTGGGGCTGCTGCACCTGGAGATCGTGCGCGAGCGCCTGGAGCGCGAGTTCAACCTGGACCTGATCTCCACCGCCCCGTCGGTGGTGTACCACGTGACCATGGAGGACGGCACCCAGGTCGAGGTGCTGAACCCCTCGGACTTCCCCGAGGGCAAGGTGCGGGAGATCAGCGAACCGGTCGCCAAGGCCACCATCCTGGTGCCCAGCGAGTTCGTGGGCGTGGTCATGGAGCTGTGCCAGTCCAAGCGCGGCAGCCTGGGCGGCATGGACTACCTCAGCGAGGACCGCGTGGAGCTGCGGTATACGCTGCCGCTGGCGGAGATCGTGTTCGACTTCTTCGACCAGCTGAAGTCCCGCACCCGCGGCTACGCCTCCCTGGACTACGACGTCTCCGGGGAGCAGACCGCCGACCTGGTCAAGGTGGACATGCTGCTGCAGGGCGACCCGGTGGACGCCTTCAGCGCCGTCGTGCACCGCGACAAGGCCTACAACTACGGCGTGGAGATGGCCGGCAAGCTCAAGAACCTCATTCCGCGCCAGCAGTTCGAGGTGCCCATCCAGGCCGCCATCGGCTCCCGCATCATCGCCCGTGAGAACATCCGCGCCATGCGTAAGGACGTGCTGTCCAAGTGCTACGGCGGCGACATCTCCCGCAAGCGCAAGCTGCTGGAGAAGCAGAAGGAGGGCAAGAAGCGGATGAAGAACATCGGGTCCGTCGAGGTCCCCCAGGAGGCCTTCATCGCCGCACTGTCCTCCGACGCCGGGGACACCGGCAAGGACGGCAAGAAGAAGTAGGAGGTTCCGTGGACCCCGCGCACGCCCCCAGCGCATCGGCCGCGGCCGAGCCTGCGCCCGGACCCCCGGCGCAGCCCTCCGGGGCACCCCGCATCGCCGCCGTGTGCACCGTCGCCCAGCTGTTCCCGGTGCCCGACCGCGGCCTGATGAGCGGCATCGACAAGCGGCCCGTGGACCATCCCGTCACCCTGCTCACCCACGGGGTGCTGGGCGATGTGCAGGGCGATCGTGAGCACCACGGCGGCATCTTCAAGGCCGTCTACGCCTACGCCCGCGAGACCCGGGAGGCCTTTGCCGCAGAGCGCGAGCAGGAGCTGCCCGACGGCTTCTTCGGGGAGAACCTGGTGACCACCGGCTACGACACCGACGAGACCCTGATCGGGGAGCGCTGGCAGGTGGGCACAGCGCAGATCGAGGCCACCTGCCCCCGCACCCCGTGCGGCACCTTCACCGCTCGCATGGGGGACCGTCGCTTCGGCCGGCGCTTCACCGAGGTGGGACGCTGCGGCGCCTACTTCCGCGTGCTCACCGAGGGGGACGTCACCGCCGGTGACGCGATCGAGGTGCTGCACCGCCCCGAGCACGGCGTGACCATCGGCGACGCGTTCCGCGGCCTGGATGCCGAGCAGGCACGTAACCTGCTGGCATGGGCCGGGCAGACCGGCACCGTGCTGTACGAGTCCCTGGTGCAGGCCGCGCTGCGCGTGCTCGAGCGCGATGCCAATGAATCCGGCAGCACCGATCAGGCGCCCGTCGCGTTCCCCGACCGTCTTCGCTCCACCGGTCGTGGCCTGGGCTTGGGCATGGGACTGTGACCCCGGCACCCCCCGTTGCCTCCGGGCCCCCGGACCTGTCCGTCTACATCCACGTGCCGTTCTGCGCGGTGCGGTGCGGGTACTGCGACTTCAACACCTACACCGCCACCGAGCTGGGCGGGGGCGGCTCGCAGCGCGAGTACCCCGCCAACGCGATGCGCGAGATGGACCTGACCCTCGCTGCGGATGCGGCAGGCGGGTACCCGTACCAGCAGGTCTCCACCGTGTTCTTCGGCGGCGGCACCCCCACCCTGCTGCCGGCCGGGGACCTGATCGCGATGCTCGCTCACCTGCGCTCCCTGATCCCCCTGGCGCCGGGTGCGGAGGTCACCACCGAGGCGAACCCGGACTCGGTCACGCCGGAGTCCCTGGCCCAGCTCGCCGAGGGCGGCATCACGCGGGTCTCCTTCGGCATGCAGTCGGCGGTGCGCTCGGTGCTCAGCACCCTGGACCGCACCCATGACCCCGAGCGGGTGCCGCAGGTGGTGCAGTGGGCCCGGGAGGCGGGCCTGGCCGTCAGCCTGGACCTGATCTATGGCACGCCGGGGGAGACCCTCGCCGATGTGGAGACCTCCGTGCGCGCGGCACTGTCCTGCGGTGTGGACCACCTGTCCGCATACTCCCTGATCATCGAGGGGAACACGGCGATGGCGCGCCGGCTGCGGCGCGGGGAGATCACCCCACCCGACGGCGATGACATGGCCGACAAGTACGAGCTGATCGACGACCTCGCCACAGCCGACGGCCTGTCCTGGTACGAGGTCTCCAACTTCGCGCGCAGCCCCGCGCACCGCTCGCGACACAACCTCGCCTACTGGCAGGGCAAGGACTGGTGGGGCATCGGCCCGGGCGCGCACCGCCATCGCGACGGCCTGCGCTCCTGGAACGTGAAGCACCCCAGCCGCTACGCGGCGAAGCTGAACGCCGGGGAGCTTCCGGTCGCCGAGTCCGAACAGGTCGATCCTAAGGCCCGCCGCATGGAGCGCATCATGCTGGAACTGCGGATCATCGACGGGCTCGACGTGGACGTGGTCCCACCGGCCCAACGACCCATGCTGGAGGTGCATCGGGACCGGGGGCACCTGGATGCGGACGCCCTGGCAGCGGGCCGGGCGGTGCTCACGCGACCCGGCAGGCTCCTGGCCGACGCGGTGATCCGCGACCTCGTGCCCTGAGACCCCAGCGCAGCGGCTCCCCGCCACACCCGGTACGGGCCGCGGGTGCGCACCCCGTGCAGGACGAAGCCCCCGACAGCACGACGCGCGGCCGGCTCCGGGGGCTTGCCCTCTGCGGTCAGGTCACTTGACCAGGCGGATGTTCAGCGGGTAGTTCCACCACTCGCCCTGGTTGGCCCTGACCGCACCGATGATCGCGAAGATCAGCTGGATCAGCGCCGGGATGCCGACCAGCGGGAACGCCGCGAAGCCGAGGCCGAGGGTGACGAACCCAAAGATGCCGAGCACGACCCCGAGCACCACCTGGGCGATCACCACGGCGATCGCACCGTTGAGGGCCTCGGCGGCGTTGTAGCGCACGAACCGGTTGCGGTCCTTGTACATCAGGAAGATGATCAGCGGGCCGATCCAGCCCAGGAAGCCCCAGCTGAGCAGATGGCCCAGCAGCACCGCCAGGTGCGAGAACATCGACCACAGCTTGGCGTCGGACTCCGTGGTGGGCTGGCCCGACAGGGGCCCCTCGTACACGCCCTTGACGTTTGCGGGCAGAGCATCGAGGGTCTGGGTTCCCTGCGGGGCGCCCTGCCCGGCGTAGGCGCTGCCCTGGGCCTGGCCGTAGCCGGCGTTCGGCTGACCATGGCCAGCGCCCTGCTGGCCGTAGGCGGCATTCTGCTGGTGGCCAGCGCCGTGCTGGGCGGCGCCGGCCTCGGACGCAGCCGCGGGGCCCGGGTTCGCGGGCTGATCGCGGTAGGGATCGTAGGGATGCGAGTTCTCGTTCATGGGTCCCCTCTTCGTCAGGACGGGGAGCCGAGATGGCCGCCGCCGTCGTGGTCGGATGCCCCCAGCCTACCGAGAGCACCTGATCTGGGCCCCGCGGCGCGCCTCCCGATCAGGCGGGGGATAGCCCCCGGTCGCAGGTTGCGCATCGGGCACCCTCGTTGGGCACGCGGTGCTCACCCCTCGACGGTCACCCAGTCGATGAGCTCCTCGATCCGCCCGGACAGGGTGGGCTCGACGTCGGCGTAGGAGCGGACGGTGGCCAGGATGCGCTGCCAGCCCTCGGCGATGTCGGCCTGATCGGAGTGCGGCCAGCCCAGGGCCTTGAGCGTTCCCACCTTGATGTCGGTGCCGCGGGGCACGTGCGGCCATGCCTTCAGGCCCACGCGTGCCGGGCGCACCGCCTGCCACACGTCCACGTAGGGGTGCCCCAGCACGATCACGTTGCCGGGGGCGCCGGGCAGGCGCATCACCTGCTCGGCGATCCGGGACTCCTTGGAGCCGGTCACCAGGTGGTCCACCAGCACACCGAGCCGGCGTCCCGGGCCGGGACCGAAAGCCTGCACTCGCTCCACGAGGTTGTCGGCGCCCTCGAGCTGCTCGACGACGACTCCTTCGATGCGCAGGTCGTGACCCCACACCTTCTGCACCAGTTCGGCGTCGTGCTTGCCCTCGACCCAGATCCGGGAGGCGCGGGCGGTCCTGGCCTTCGCGCCCTCGACGTACACCGAGCCGCTCGCGGAGCGCTTGGGGCCGCTGGGTGCTGGAGCCCGCTGGGGGAGGGTGAGCACCACCGGCTTGCCGTCGATCATGAACCCGGGCCCCAGGGGGAAGCCGCGGCGGCGGCCACGTGCGTCCTCGAGCTCGACCACGTGCACACCGCCGGCCTTCTCCACGCGGGTGATCGCGCCGGTGTACCCGGTCGCCGCGTCCTCGACCACCAGGTCCCGCTGGGCGGGAACCTCGCGGGCGGCGGGACGGCGGCGGTGGTGCGGCGGAGGCTCGGAGGAGAGCACGTCGCGGCCGTAGCGGTCGAAGGAGGGGGAAGAGCGGTCGGGCACGGCGCACACCGTACACCGAGGCGCCACGCCGGGTGACCGTCTCGCATCGGTCCCGGACGGCGGCGGTCTCGGCTCGTGGCGAACGCCTCCTGCCCGGTTCGCTGAGGACAGGTCGTGAGCGCGTAGGATTGGCACTCGACATCCCCCAGTGCTAATCCTGGTGGCCGGGCGTGAGCGCCCTGCCCGGCACCAGCAGGTCCCTGCAGGAGGTGAGACCAACGGACAGCAGGAAGCTGCAGATCCTCGGCGCGATCGTCGAGGACTACGTCTCCACCCGCGAACCCGTCGGCTCCAAGTCCCTGCTGGACCGGCACGATCTCGGGGTCTCCGCCGCCACGGTGCGCAACGACATGTCGGTGCTCGAGGAGGAGGGGCTGATCACCCAGCCCCACACCTCCGCCGGTCGCGTCCCCACGGACAAGGGCTACCGCACCTTCGTGGACCACGTGGCCACCGTGAAGCCGCTGTCGGCCCCCGAACGCCGCGCCATCCAGGCGTTCCTGGAGGATGCCGGTGACGTCGAGGAGCTGCTGCTGCGCACCGTACGGCTGCTGGCCCAGACCACCCATCAGGTGGCGATGGTGCAGTACCCGGCCCGCAAGCAGGCGCGGATCCGCCACGTCGAGCTGGTGAAGGTGGCCGACTCCCTGCTGCTGGTGGTGCTGATCACCGAGTCCGGCCGGGTGGATCAGCGCACCGTGCCGCTGCTGGCCGCTCGGGAGGACGCCTTCTACCAGGGGCTGCGGGACCAGCTGAACCGGGCCGTCGCCGACCATGAGGTCACCGACGTCGAACGGGCGCTGCTGGAGCTGATCGATGCCCAGCCGGCAGCGGACCGGCCCAGTGTCGAGGAGGTCGTCACGGCGCTGCGCATCCTGGCCGCTTCCCGCGCGGAGGACAGGATCATGATGGCCGGCACCGCCAACATCGCCCGCTCCGCCGAGGACTTCGCCCGCGATGTGGAGCCGCTGCTGGACGTGCTCGAGGAGCAGCTGGTGCTGCTGCGCCTGTTCACCGAGATGCACGCCAAGCCCGGCTCGGTCGAGGTGCGCATCGGCTCGGAGCTGCAGACCGAGGCCCTCACCCAGGCCGCCGTGGTCGGCGCCGGGTACGGTGCGGGCTCGCACATGGCGATCCTCGGCCCCACCCGCATGGACTACGTCACCGGGATCTCGACCGTGCAGGCCATCGCCCGCTACGTCTCCCGCTACCTGGAATGACACGGCGCCGCGTCCCGCAGCCCGGGACGAGCGCCCCCGCTACCACCGTCTCCCTTCCTGAGGACTTCGCACAGTGAACGACGATTACTACGACCTGCTCGGTGTCTCCCGTGACGCCTCCACCGAGGAGATCAAGAAGGCGTACCGCAAGCTGGCTCGCACCCTGCACCCGGACGTCAACCCCGATCCGGACGCCGCCGAGCGGTTCAAGAAGGTCTCCCAGGCGTACGAGACCCTCTCCCACGCCGACAAGCGCCGACAGTACGACATGGGCGGAGGCCCCGGCATGGGCGGCTTCCCCGGCGGGTTCCCCGGGGGCGGCGCCAGCTTCGACTTCAACGACATCTTCGACATGTTCGCCGGTGCCGCCGGGATGCGAGGCGGCCGTGGGCAGGGCCCGATCCCGCGCCAGCGCCGCGGCAGCGACGTGCTGCGCCGCGTGGGCATCGAGCTGCGTGACGTCGTGTTCGGCACCGAGAAGGAGATCCGCTTCCGCACCGCGGGTCGCTGCGAGCGCTGCAACGGCTCGTGCTGCGAGCCCGGCACCAGCCCCACCCGCTGCACCGCCTGTGGAGGCTCCGGCCACGTGCAGCGCGTGGCTCAGTCGCTGCTGGGCCAGATGGTCACCATGGCCCCCTGCCCCACCTGCGAGGGCCACGGCGACGTCATCGAGTCCCCGTGCACCGCGTGCTCCGGGCACGGCCGCGTCACCACCGAGCGCACCGTCACCGTGCGCGTGCCCTCCGGGGTGGAGAACGGCACCCGGATCCAGCTGCGCGGCGAGGGAGAGGTGGGTGAGGCCGGCGGGCCGGCTGGAGACCTCTTCGTCGAGCTCACCGTCGCCGATCACGACATGTTCGACCGCGACGGCGAGGACCTGGTCACCACCGTCGAGGTGCCGATGACCTCCGCCGCGCTCGGTGCCACCGTGCCGCTGGAGACCTTCGACGGGGTGCAGCAGCTGGACATCCGGCCCGGCGCCCAGCCCGGCGAGGAGATCACCCTGAAGGGCCTGGGCGTCACCCCCTTGCGGCGCGAGCGCCGCGGCGACATCCGGGTGGTGCTGGACGTGGACATCCCCACCTCGCTCTCGGACGAGGAGCGTGACCTGCTCGAGCAGTTCGCCCGCATCCGCGGCGACGAGGCCACCCGCCGCAAGGGCCAGGGCCCCTTCGCCAAGCTCCGCGAGCGCCTGCGCGACCTCTGATCATGCCCACCACGCCGCCCGCCTTCCTGATCCTCGACGACGCGCTGGAGCATGCCGGCAGGGGCGCTGCCCTCACCCTGGACGGCGAGGAGGGCCGCCACGCGGCGAAGGTGGCGCGCCTCGGCGTAGGGGAGCAGATCCTGCTCACCGATGCCGCCGGCCGCCAGGTGCTCGCCGAGGTCACGGCCGCCCGCAAGGAGGCCCTGGACCTGCACCTGCTGGCGGGGCCGTCGGCCCCCGCCCGGCGCACGCCGCGGCTGACGCTGGTGCAGGCCCTGGCCACCGGAGGACGCGACGAGCAGGCCGTCGAATCGGCCACCGAGCTCGGGGTGGATCGCGTGGTGCCCTGGCAGGCCGAGCGGTCCGTCGCCGTGTGGCGCGGCGAGAAGCAGCGCAAGGGCCGCGCCAAATGGGAGAACACCGTCCGAGCAGCGGTCAAGCAGTGCCGCCGCCCCGGTATCCCGAGGGTGGACGAGCCGGTGAGCACCATGCAGCTGGTCGACGAGGTGCGCCGATGCACCGAGGCAGGGTCCCTGGTGCTGGTGCTGCACGAGCAGGAATCCGTGGGCCTGATGAGTCTGGCCGACGAGCTGCGGAGGATGGGCCGCAGATCGGCCGCGGATGCGGCGTCGGCTTCCGTGGGCGCAGCGGCGCAGATCATCGTCCTGGTCGGCCCTGAGGGCGGGATCGCCGACGGCGAGCTCGTCCAGCTGCGTGAGGCGGGGGCGCGCAGCGTGCTGCTGGGGCCCGAGGTGCTGCGCTCCTCGACCGCCGGCCCCGCTGCGATCGCCGTGCTCAGTGCTCTGATCGGGCGCTGGGGTTGAATCCCCCGTCAGGCGACGGAGGTGAGCACCTTGGCCTCGAGCGTCTCCAATCCCTCACGCAGGGCGGTGAGCTTCTCCTCGCCCACGTGGATCTCGCCCTCGAGGGAGAGATCCGCCGGGAAGGCGAGGCCCACGGAGCCCATGACGTCGGCCCCCACGTGGGTCATCAGGCTCTCCAGCAGCTCGAGGACTCCGGCCCCGGCTCCCCAGCCGTAGCCGACCAGCAGCACCGGCAGGCCGCTCCACTCCTGGTGCAGGTAGTCGATCGCGTTCTTCAGAGCACCGGGGTAGGAGCCGTTGTACTCCGGGGTCACGATGATCAGGGCGTCCAGCGCCTCGATCCGCTCACCCCAGGCGCGCGCGTGATCGGTGGTCTTGGTGGGATCGGCCTTGGGGCTGGTGAGCCCGTCGAAGGCGGGAAGGACGGTCTCCCGCAGGTCGATCAGATCGATCTCGACCTCGTGCTCGCGGGCATCGAGGCCGTCGCGCACCCACTGGGCGATGTGCTCCCCGACACGGTTGGGGCGAACACTGGCGATGAGCAGTCCGATTCTCGTCATGGGTAGTGCAACCCCTCCCGCATGGCCGATGTTCTCGATCCTGCTGTGGCGTGCATCGCTCTGAGCCGGGCCGCACACGCTCCCGTAGACTTCCCCCCATGAACAACGACGCCGCCGAACGCCGCGACGAGGACTGCGTGTTCTGCAAGATCGTCGCCGGTGAGATCCCCTCCGAGCGCGTCCACGAGGACGACCAGGTGGTCGCCTTCAAGGACCTGAGCCCCCAGGCCCCCGTGCACGTGCTGGTGGTGCCCCGCGAGCACCGCGCCGACGTACGTGAGCTCGCCCACCAGCCGGAGCAGCTGGCGCACGTGGTGGCAGTGGCCGGGTCCCTGGCTCAGAAGCTCGCCGACGGCGACTTCCGCCTCGTTTTCAACACCGGTGCGAACGCCGGACAGACCGTCTTCCACGTGCACGCGCATGTCCTGGCGAGCGGAGAGCTCGCAGAAGGAGAACTGTGACCGATCCCTTCACTCCCGCCCCCGGGCGCAGCCCAGAGGTGATCGAGCGTCGCCTGGCCATCCCCGATCATCTCAGCCCCTTCCAGGTGCTGGGGGAGAACGACCAGGCTCTCGCGGCGCTCGAGGAGCAGGTCCCCGACACCGACGTGCACGTGCGCGGGCATCAGATCACGCTGCGCGGCACCGAGGAGGCGCTGCGCCGCAGCGAGCACATCGTGCGCTCCCTGATCGAGCTCGCCGCCACCGGCCAGGCCGTCACCGCCGAGGCCGTGCAGCGGGCGGTGAGCCTGTACGGCGACGACCGGGCCCAGGGGGAGAGGCTCGAGCAGGTGCTCTCCCGCACCATCCTGTCCTCCCGCGGGCGCACCATCCGCCCCAAGACCATGGGGCAGAAGTCCTACATCGAGGCCATCGAGTCCTCGACCATCACCTTCGGCATCGGCCCGGCCGGTACCGGCAAGACCTACCTCGCGGTGGCGATGGCGGTGCAGCAGCTGCTCTCCAAGCAGATCAACCGGATCATCCTCACCCGCCCCGCCGTGGAGGCGGGGGAGCGGCTGGGCTTCCTGCCCGGCAGCCTCAACGAGAAGATCGACCCGTACCTGCGCCCCCTGTACGACGCCCTGCACGACATGCTGGACCCGGAGTCCATCCCGCGTCTGATGGGTGCCGGCACCATCGAGGTGGCGCCGCTGGCGTACATGCGCGGCCGCACCCTCAACGACGCGTTCATCATCCTGGACGAGGCGCAGAACACCACGCCCGAGCAGATGAAGATGTTCCTGACCCGCCTCGGCTTCAACTCCACCATGGTGGTCACCGGCGACGTCACCCAGGTGGACCTGCCCGGCGGCACCAAGAGCGGCCTGCGGGTGGTGGAGCAGGTTCTCAGCGGGGTGGAGGACATCTCCTTCTGCCGCCTGTCCCCGCGGGACGTGGTGCGCCACCGCCTGGTCAGCGACATCGTCGAGGCCTACGGCCGCTGGGAGGTGGGTCCCGGCGGCAGCCGGGACACCCGCGGCCGCGGCAGCAGCTCGGGTCGTGGCACCGGCAGAGGAGCATGAGATGACCATCGAAGTGCGCAACGAGACCACCGCCCAGGTGGACGAGAAGGAGTTCGTGCACCTGGCCCGCTTCGTGTTCGAGGCCCTCCATCTGCACCCCGCCACCGAGCTGTCCATCCTGTTCGTGGACGAGGAGGCCATGGAGCGCCTGCACGTGCAGTGGATGGACGAGCCCGGTCCCACCGACGTGCTCAGCTTCCCGATGGACGAGTTGACCCCCGGCACCGCCGACCGTCCCGCCCCCGAGGGGCTGCTGGGCGACGTGGTGATCTGCCCTGCCGTCGCCTCCCGCCAGGCAGCCGAGTCCGGTCACAGCGCCGTCGAGGAGATGCTGCTGCTGACCTGCCACTCCATCCTCCACCTGCTCGGCTACGACCACGCCGAGGAGGAGGAGCGGCGGGTGATGTTCGACCTGCAGCGCAAGCTGCTGCTGACCTTCCTGGCCTCCCGCCGCGACGCATGATGCTCGCCGCCGGGATCCTGATCCCTGTGGCCATGGTGGGCCTGGTGATCGGCGCTGTGCTCACCGCAGCGGATTCGGCCCTCGCCGCCACGACCCGTTCCGCTCTCGAGCGTGCCCTGGAGGAGCGCCCCGAGGGGCTGCGGCGCCGGGTGCTGCGCCAGCACGAGGACTCCCGCCGCACCCAGGCCGCCGTGGGCCTGGGCCGCATCCTCGCCGAGGCAGTGATGGCGGTGGCGGTCACCGCGCTGGTGTTCCTGTGGCTGGACGGCTGGGTGGTGCCGGTGCTGGTGGCCCTGGCCATCTCGTCCGTCGGACTGTTCATCGGACTGTCGGCCTCCCCCCGCACCATCGGCAGGCGCCGGCCGGAGTCCGTGCTGATCTCCACCTCCGGTCTGATCGCTGCGGTGCGCACGCTGCTGTGGCCGCCTGCGAGCGCACTGATCGCCGTCAGCAGCGTGGTCACCCCGGGTGCCGACCGGGAGGACGGCCCCTACGGCGTCGATCCCGAGCTGCGCTCCAGCGTGGACCGCGCCCTGGAGAAGCAGCACCTGGAGATCGTCGAGCACGACATGATCCAGGGCGTGTTCGACCTGCGCGACACCATCGTGCGCGAGCTCATGGTGCCTCGCACCGACATGCTCGCCATCGCCGCCGGCGCCACCGCCGAGCAGGCCGTGCGGCTGTTCGTGCGCTCGGGCTTCTCCCGCATCCCGGTGGTGGGCGAGAGCGTCGACGACGTGCTGGGCATGCTCTACGTCAAGGACGTCATGCGGGCGATCCACTCCCCGTGGGATCCGCGCCCGGACCGCGCTGTCGAGGACATCGCGCGCCGCGCCCACTTCGTCCCCGAGTTCGTCTCGGCCGATGTGGTACTGCAGCAGATGCAGACCAGCCACGTGCACATCGCGATCGTGGTGGACGAGTACGGCGGGGTCTCCGGCATCGTCACCATCGAGGACGTGGTCGAGGAGATCGTGGGCGACATCGAGGACGAGCACGACCGCAGCGAGCCCCAGATCGAGGACCTGGGCGACGGGGTGTACCGGGTGCCGGCCCGGGAGAGCGTCACCGAAGTGGGGGAGCTGTTCGGCCTGGACATCGAGGACGAGGACGTCGACAGCATCGGCGGTCTGCTGGGCAAGGCCATCGGCCGCGTCCCCATCGTCGGCTCCCGCGGCAGCATCCATGGCCTGCAGCTCGAGGGCGAGAGGACCACCGGCCGGCGCAAGCGGCTCTCGACCCTGCTGGTCTCCCGCGCCGCCGGGCCCGGCGAGGACGACGACCATCCCACCGGCGGCTCCATGGCAGCCGATCCGATCGGCCCTGACCGCCCCACCCCGCAGGAGGACACCCGTGAGCAGTGAGCAGACCGCACCACAGGACCGAGCGCAGCACCGCTCCGGCTTCGTGGCCCTGGTGGGTCGTCCCAACGTCGGCAAGTCCACCCTGACCAATGCCCTGGTGGGCGACAAGGTGGCCATCACCTCGTCCAAGCCCCAGACCACGCGGCGGGCGATCCGCGGGATCGTCACCCGCCCCGATGCCCAGATCGTGCTGGTGGACACCCCGGGGGTTCACCGGCCCCGCACCCTGCTGGGCGAGCGCCTCAACGACCTGGTGCGCGAGACCCTCGCCGAGGTGGACGTGGTGTGCTTCTGCCTGCCCGCCGACCAGAAGCTCGGCCCCGGCGACCGCTTCATCGCCGAGGATCTCGCCGACCTGCGACGGGGTCGCCGCGGGCCCCGCGTGATCGCTGTGGTCACCAAGACCGACCTGGTCAGCCGTGACGCGGTGGCCGAGCACCTGGTGGCCGTCTCCGAGATGCTGGAGACCGACGACATCGTGCCGATCAGCGCCGTGCAGGGCAGGCAGATCGACGTGCTGCTGGACGTCATCGCACAGCATCTGCCCGAAGGGCCTCCGCTGTACCCCGATGACCAGCTCACCGAGGAATCGCGGGACGACCGCATCGCCGAACTGATCCGCGAGGCCGCACTGGAAGGAGTGCGGGACGAGCTCCCGCACTCGATCGCCGTGGTGGTCGAGGAGGTGGTGGAGGTGGACCCGGGTGGGGACCCCTTCGCCCAGGTGGAGCCCGGCACGGGGCGACTGACCGTGCGCGCCAGCCTGTTCGTGGAGCGCGACAGCCAGAAGGGCATCATCATCGGCCGCGGTGGGTCCCGCTTGAAGGAGGTGGGCTCCCGGGCCCGCGCCGGGATCAACGAGCTGGTGGGCCGCAAGGTGCACCTGGACCTGCGGGTCAAGGTCGCCAAGGACTGGCAGCGCGACCCCAAGCAGCTGGGCCGCCTCGGGTTCTGACCCCGGGCGTCCGCCTCCCGGACCGCACCGGCGACCTGGCTCACACCAGTGCTACGGTGACGGGATGCACGGGACGCTCCTGCTTCTTCGCCGCGTCGAGGCCTGACACCGCCGGGACCTCGCCGCGGCACCAGTCATGCACCCCGGCGAACCGCATCGAACGCCTGAAGGACCACCCGTGAACAGCATTCCCACCGCGGCCGGCACCGCCCCCGCACCCTCCGAGCAGATTCCCGCGACCGCCGATCCCTCGCTGCCCGTCGTCGGCTCCCGCGGCGATGCCCCGCAGCAGCCCTCCGGCATGCCCGTCCACAAGTACCTGCCGTTCCACGAACAGATCCAGGTGGATCTGCCGGACCGCACCTGGCCCTCCCAGCGCATCACCCGGGCGCCCCGCTGGTGCGCCGTGGACCTGCGCGACGGCAACCAGGCGCTGATCGACCCCATGAACCCCGAGCGCAAGCTGCGGATGTTCGACCTACTGGTGGGCATGGGGTACAAGGAGATCGAGGTGGGCTTCCCCGCCGCCTCCCAGACCGACTTCGACTTCGTGCGCACCCTGATCGAGGACGACCGCATCCCCGAGGACGTCACCATACAGGTGCTCACCCAGTCCCGTGAGCATCTGATCGAGCGCACCTATGAGGCGATCGCCGGGGCCAAGCGCGCGGTGGTGCACCTGTACAACTCCACCTCCGTGGTCCAGCGCGACGTGGTGTTCCGGGCCGATGAGAACGCGGTGCTGGACATCGCGGTGCAGGGCGCGCTGCTGTGCAAGAAGTACGAGGAGACGGTGCCGGAGACCGCCATCACCTATGAGTACTCCCCGGAGTCCTTCACCGGCACCGAGCTGGAGTACGCGCTGCGGGTGTGCAACGCGGTGATCGAGGTGTTCCAGCCCACGCCCGAGGACAAGGTGATCATCAACCTGCCGGCCACGGTGGAGATGGCCTCACCGAACGTCTATGCCGATTCCATCGAGTGGATGCACCGTCACCTGGACCGACGCGACTGCGTGGTGCTGTCCCTGCACCCCCACAACGATCGCGGCACCGGCGTGGCCGCCGCGGAGCTGGGCTACATGGCAGGGGCCGACCGCATCGAGGGGTGCCTGTTCGGCAACGGCGAGCGCACCGGCAACGTGGACCTGGTGACGCTGGGCCTGAACCTGTTCAGTCAGGGCATCGACCCGCAGATCGACTTCTCGGACCTGGACGAGGTGCGCCGCACCGTGGAGCACTGCAATCAGATGCCGGTGCCCGAGCGCAGCCCCTACGGCGGTGACCTGGTGTTCACCGCGTTCTCCGGCTCCCACCAGGACGCCATCAAGAAGGGTCTGGAGCGCATGGACGCCGACGCCGCCAAGGCGGGGGTCGAGCGCGACGAGCTGGTGTGGCGGGTGCCGTACCTGCCGATCGACCCGAAGGACGTGGGCCGTTCCTACGAGGCCGTGATCCGGGTGAACTCCCAGTCCGGCAAGGGGGGCATGGCCTACATCCTGCGCACCGAGCACGGCCTGGACCTGCCGCGCCGCCTGCAGATCGAGTTCTCCGGTGTGGTCCAGCACATCACCGACTCCGAGGGCGGGGAGGTCTCGCCCGCAGCCCTGTGGGACTGCTTCACAGACGAGTACCTGCCCTCCACCGACGAGGCCCGGCGGTGGGGCCGCTACGGCTTCCGGGGCGTGCACCAGCAGTCCGAGGGCGAGGGCAGCGACCGCATCACCGTGCAGCTGCTGGTGGACGGGGAGGAGCACGAGGTCACCGGCATCGGTAACGGTCCGCTGGACGGCTTCGTCAAGGCCCTCGCGGAGCGCCAGATCGACGTGCGGATCCTGGACTACGCCGAGCACGCCCTGGCCGAGGGCGACGACTCCCTGGCCGCCGCCTACATCGAGTGCGAGATCGGCGACCGGATCTTCTGGGGGGTGGGCATCGACGGGTCGATCACGCGCGCCTCGCTGGAGGCGATCATCTCGGCCCTGAACCGGGAGCACCGCGCTCGCACCGCGGCCTGACCGTACCCGCAGCGAGGGCTCGGGATACGAAGGAGAGTGAGAGGCCGGGCCGTGCCCGGGTGTCACTGGCGGTCCGGTTCCAGGTCCTCCTCGGTCAGCGCCTGCAGCTCACCGGTCACCGTGGCGTGGGCGATCACCGGGATCTGGTCGGTGAACGGGGCGGGCTCCACCACGTGGGAGGCCTCAGCATCCGGCTCGTCCGCGGTGACACCGCCGTCCCCGCCCAGCACCGTGGCGGGATCCGGCTTCGCCGCCCGCGCGGTGAGGGTGACTCCGATGCTCGCCACCATCACCAGCGCCGCAGCGGCCACCTTGAGCACACTGATGCCCTGGCTGAGCAGCAGCACCCCCGCCAGCAGGGCGATCGCGGGCTCCAGGCTGAGCAGGATGCCGAACACGTGCCGCGGCAGGCGACGCAGGGCCGAGAGCTCCAGGGTGTACGGCAGCACCGAGGCCAGCACCGCAGTTCCGGCTGCGAGCGCCAGCAGCCGCAGGTCCATCAGCCCGGCCACGGCGCCCGGGGCCCCCAGGGGGAGCACGGTCAGCGCCCCGATGGCCATCGCCACCGCCAGGCCGTCCTGGCCGGGCACCAATTGGCCCACGCGGGCACTGCTGAGCACGTACAGGCCCCAGAACACTGCTGCGACCAGTGCCAGGAGCACCCCCAGCACGTCCAGCTGAGCTGCCCCGGTCAGGGACTCCAGACCGAACAGGCCAACACCCGCCAGTGCGAGCACCACCCACAGCAGGTCGCTGCGGCGGGTGGAGAGCACGGCCGCGACGGTGAGCGGGCCCAGGAACTCGATCGCCACCGCGGTGCCCAGGGGGATCCTCTCGATGGAGGCGTAGAACGATCCGTTCATCGCCCCGATCACCACGCCGAACACCGCCACCGCGATCCACTGACGGCCTGTGAAGCGGTGCGGCTTGGGGCGGGTGAGGGCCAGCAGCACCACCGCGGCGATGCCCAGTCGCAGCGAGGTGGTGCCCCAGGAGCCGATCTCCGGGAACAGCTGCACCGCCAGCGCGGCCCCGAACTGCAGGGACATGCAGGAGGCCAGGATCATCAGCACCGGCATGGCGCCCGGACCGCGGGAGCCGGTGCCCACGGGACCCGAGGCACTGCCGGTGGGTCCGGTGCCGGTCTGCGGTGCGCTGGGGGAGGTGGAGAGCGAGGAAGTCACGCTCCCACTGTGCACCCCGCGCACCGGCCGGTCCAGCGAATGTTTCCGACCTGTACCGTGAAGCAGAACTGGACGATGGACGGAGGGGCCCATGCTCAACCTGCACCGCCTGTTCCTGCTGCACGAACTGCACAGGCTGGGGACGATGTCCGCCGTGGCGCGGGCCCGATCCATGTCGCCATCCGCGGTGTCGCAGCAGCTCGCTCAGCTCGAGCGGGAGACCAAGGTCTCACTGCTGGAGCAGGCCGGCAGGGGCGTCGTGCTCACGGACGCGGGGGAGCGACTCGCCCGTCGTGCCCAGGAGATGATGGCCCTGATGGAGACGGCCCAGGCCGAGCTCGTCGCGGCCGGCAGCGTCCAGGGCGGGGTGCTGCGGGTGGCGTCGTTCCAGACGCCGATGATTGCGCTGGCCCCGCTTGCGGTGAGCATCCTGGAGGAGCGCCACCCGCCGGTGCGCATCGAGATCGCTCAGCGGGAGGTCGAGGAGGCGTACGAGGGCCTGCTGGCCCACCACTTCGAGGTGATCCTGGGCGAGACCTACCCCGGCGGTGAGCTGGTGGTGCGACGCGGCACCGATCGAGAGGACCTGCTGCGTGACCCGCTGCTGGTGGTGCTGCCCGCCACCGGTCCCTGGTCGCAGGTGGGCTCCCTGGCCGACCTCGCGGAGGTCCCCTGGGCCCTGGACCCCGACGGCATGCGCACCGGCATCTGGGAGCGCACCTTCCTGCGTGCGGCCGGCATCGAGCCGTGGATCCGCTTCGAGACCCCCGATCCGCTGCTGCAGGTGCACCTGGTGCGCTCCGGCCACGCCGCCGCCTTCGTCCCCGGTCTGATCGCCGCCGAGCACCTGGGCGGCACCAGGCCGCTGCGCCTGCCGGGGAATCCGCACCGATCCCTGTACACCGCAGCCCGGGCGGGCTCCCGCGAGCATCCCGCCCTGCTCGCCTTCCGCGAGGCGCTGCTGGAGGCGGCAGGGTCCCTCACCGATCTGCAAGGCCTGGACCGGCTGCGCGACTGAGCGAGGCGGGAGGGGGCGATCTCCTCTGGAAGGAGGAGGCGGCGGCCCCTGATGGGGGATAGAACTGAGCCATGACCAGCGCACACGGCACCGACGCCTCCCACAGGCCCCGCCCAGGCCCGGCACAGTACGCCCCTGACGGCTCCCGTTCGAGGACGGCTGTGAGCTCGGCGCTGCTACTCCTGGTGCTGGTGATCACCATGGTGTGGGGTGCCCTCTCCCGCGGAGTGACCGAGCCCGCGGGTGCCGACGCCCCCGCCGAGGTGTTCAGCGCCGCTCGCGCCACCGCGGCCGCCGCCCCGCTGGTCGCAGAGCCCCGCCCCATCGGCACCCCCTCCAACGATCGCGCGCACGAGGACCTCACCGGCCAGCTCACCGAGCTCGGCTTCGAGGTGCGCACGCACGAGGCGATCGGCGCGCGCGCCGCTGCCCGCTACGCCGCCGCCGGGTACAACCGCAACCTCGTGGCCACCCGTCCGGGCAGGGACCCCACAGGAACCGTGTTGCTGGCCACCCACATCGACTCCGTGCCCGCCGCGCCGGGAGCGGCCGACGCCGGCATCGGCCTCGCGGTGATCCTGGAGACCGTGCGTGCCCTGGGCCCCGACGCCCTGCGCAACGACCTGGTGGTGCTGCTGGTGGACGGCGAGGAGAACGGGCTGCTGGGGGCGGATGCCTACGTCAGGGAGGAATCCGCAGCACTCACCGAGCCCGTGGTGGTGCTCAACCATGAGGCCCGCGGCATCTCCGGCCGCCCCACGGTCACCCGGGCCGCCGGACCCATGCACGAGGTGCTCCCCTCGATGCCGAGACCCGAGTTCGAGTCCTTCAGCGACGCGCTGTTCGCCGTGATCCCCAACGACACCGATTTCACGGTGTACCGGGATGCCGGCTGGTGGGGGATGGACATGGCGATCATCGACGGTTCGTGGGCCTATCACACCCCGCAGGACGACGCCGATCACCTCGATCCCGGGACACTGCAGCACTACGGAGATCTCACCCTTGCCCTCACTCGTGACCTGGGGGACCGCGACCTCACGGAGCTGTCCGGGCACGCCGATGAGCATCCCGTCCAGACCACCGTGCCCTGGGGCATCGTGGGCGTCCCCCCGCTGCTGGTCACCGTGCTCGGGGTGGCCGCGCCCCTGGCGCTGCTGACCCTGCTGGTGACCAGGCGTGCACACCGCGAGGTCAACGTTCTCGGCACGATGCTCGGTTCTGCGGGTGCAGCAGTGGGCATCGCCGGCGGGATCGCTGCGGCGGTGCTGCTGTGGGGCACGGCCGTGAAGGCGGAGCCCGCGATGGTGTCACGTGTGGTGGGGGAGCCGTTCCGCTCGGAGCTGTTCATCGCTGCGGAGCTGGCGGCGGCCGGAGCCGTGGCCCTGCTGGTGTGGGTGCTGCTGCGCATGATCATCGGCCGGGCCGCGATCGCGATCGGAGCTGCGCTGCTGGCATCAGTACTGTTCGCCGCCCTCGCGGTGTGGTCGCCCGCCCTCGGCGGGTCCATGGTGCTGCCGGCCGCGATCGCTGCGATCGGGGCCCTGTTGGCGGCCCTGCTGCCCTCGCCCCTCACCCTGGCCACGCGGATCGTGGCGCTGCTGCCGACCGGCTGGCTGCTGGGCACGCAGATCTCGTCGCTGGCGGAGTTCGGCATCGCATCCGCCGCGGGCGGCATCGCGGGAACCGCCCTGCTGGCCCTGGCCGCGGCAGCGCCTCTGTTCGTCGGCCGTGGGGCCGCGCAGCTGCAGCCCCGGCGCCGTCCCCGCCGCCTGCTGCCGGCGGTGCTGGTCGGCGTGCTGGCCGTGGGCCTGACAGTCGGCGGCTCGCTCCATTCGCAGGCCTCCCCGGAGCCGGTCCAGGAGCGTGTCACCGCCCATGTGGACGGCGCCGACGGCACCACCACCTGGGAGGTCTCCGGCGTCACCGAGTGGAGCGCGGGCCTGACCGACGCCGACGCGACTTCGAACCTGCCCGCCCCGCGCGGCGAGGTCACAGCCCTGGAGGGCGGGCGGGTGCGCATCGCGGTGCACTCACCGCGGCAGGCCACCCGGTTGGATCTCGATCTGACCGGGGGCGGACTGCAGGACGTCACCATCGACGGCACCCCGTGGGGCGAGGGGCAGGCGCTCACCCAGCTGCGGATCGTCGGGGTGCGTCCCGGACAGCACGTCGTGCTCGAGGCCAGGATCGAGGGGGACCCGCAGATCGTCCTCACCGACGTCACCTTCGATCCCGCCGAGGCGGGCGGTTGGACCGCCCCACCCGAGGGCGTCGCCCTGGTCCACCCGTTCGTGCGGGTCAGCAGCCCCGTCGAGCGCTGAGTGAGAACCGCGCCTCCGCCTCACGAATTGCCGAGCGGCACCGTCGCCAGCACCTCGTGTAGCGGCCCACCCGAGCGGCCCGCCCCGAGGCGGGAGGAGACCACCTCCAGCTCCTCGGCGAGCCATTCCGGGCCGCGGTAGACGGACAGTGCCCGCACCACTTCCGCCAGCATCAGCTCCGTCGGGTCCGGTTCCGCGGGAATCCCGCGGTAGCGGTGGCGCCGCGGGCGGGGAGCCCGCGCCGAGACCCGGGCCACCGTCAGATGCGCCCGCCTGCGCTCCCTGTCCTGCTCGCCCAGCAGGTCCTCCTGCATCAGTGCCGCCAGCGGCTCCACCTCACCGCCCACGCCGACCCACAGGGCGCGGCCCGAGAAGAGCCCGGCCCCAGCCAGGCTCAGCCGCATCGGCCGATGCGAGGCAGCCACCCGTGCCACCTGCTCGATGGTGTCCTCCACTGCGCCGTCGGGCAGCTGCGGGGTGAAGGCGAGCGTCAGGTGCCACTGGTCGGGATCGCCCCACCGCAGGGACCGACCCGTGCGGGCGCGCACGGACTCCAGAGCGGACTCGAGGTGCTCGGCCGCATCGGCGGAGGGACGGATCGAGCAGAACACGCGCATCGCCCCATCCTCCCACCCTGCACCGTCCACCGGGCATCGCGGCGTAGGCTCGATCCACCATGCAGAAGCTCTACCGCGACCATGCGATCGTGCTGCGCACCCACCCCCTGGGCGAGGCCGATCGCATCATCACGCTGCTCACCCGCCGCCACGGAAAGGTGCGGGCCGTGGCCAAGGGCGTGCGGCGCACCGGCAGCCGCTTCGGAGCGCGCCTGGAGCCCTTCGGCCTGATCGACGTGCAGCTGCACACGGGGCGGAACCTGCACACCGTCACGCAGGTGGTCACGATCGACACCTTCGCTCAGCAGATCACCGCGGAGTACGGGCGCTTCACCGCTGCCAGCGCCATGCTGGAGACCACCGACCGCCTCACCGACGAGGTGGTCGATCCCTCCCAGCGAGGCTTCCTGCTGCTGGTCGGGGCGATGCGCACCATGGCAGGCGGACGCATCCCTGCGCCGCTGGTGCTTGACTCCTTCCTGCTGCGCACCCTGGCGCTGTCCGGCTGGGCGCCGGAACTGCAGGTGTGCGCCACCTGCGGTGCCCCTGGCCCCCACCACGCGCTTGACGTGCGCGCCGGGGGCCTCGTGTGCACCTCCTGCCGACGGCCCGGCGCCGCAGCGGTCAGGCAGAGCGCCGTCGAGCACATGATCTTCCTGCTCGCGGGGGACTGGGAGAACGTGGTGACGGCAGAGGACACCGTGGTCCAGGAGGCGGGGCGCCTGATCGCCGATACCGTGACGTGGCACCTGGAGCGCTCCGTGCGCTCCTTGAGCTACGTCGAGCGCTGAGACCGACCGGTCCGGCATGATTCCGAGCCGCCGAGCACCATGCCCACCCCGCCCCATCTCGCCCCGCCCCGGCCCCGTACCCGTGCTCACCCCGCTCCGACACCCGGCGTCCCATTGCGACACCCCGCCCCGACAGGAGATCCCGCTGATGGCCCGTGACCCCCGCCCCCACGAGGAGCCGTTCGAGCACCCCAGCGGCGCACAGCCCCCGAGGCTCCCGCGCCAGGTGGTCCCCGCGCACGTGGCCGTGGTGATGGACGGCAACGGCCGTTGGGCGAACCAGCGCGGGCTGCCGCGCACCGCCGGGCACGAGGCCGGGGAGGCCGCCCTGCTGGACGTGGTCGCGGGTGCCCTCCAGATAGGCGTCACCCACCTCTCCGCCTACGCGTTCTCCACGGAGAACTGGAAGCGCTCCCCGGAGGAGGTGCGATTCCTGATGGGATTCTCCCGCACCGTGCTGCGTCGACAGCGGGACACCCTCCACTCCTGGGGGGTGCGCATCGTGTGGATCGGCAGGCCTCAGCGACTGTGGGGGAGCGTCATCAAGGAGCTGCAGGAGGCGGAGCAGCTGACCGCCGGGAACACCCGGATGACCCTGTACATGTGCGTGAACTACGGCGGCCGAGCCGAGATCATCGATGCGGTCCGCGACATCGCGGAACAGGCCCGCGCCGGCAGGATCAGCGGGCGCGGCATCACCGAGGCGAGCTTCGCGCGGCACCTGATCGACCCCGACATGCCTGAGGTGGACCTGTTCATCCGCACCAGCGGCGAGCAGCGCACCTCGAACTTCCTGCTGTGGCAGTCCGCCTACGCGGAGCTGGTGTTCGTCCCGGAGTTGTGGCCCGATGTGGACCGCGTGGTGCTGTGGCGGGCCATCACCGAGTACGCCCGACGGGACCGACGGTACGGCGGCGCAGTGGATGCGCCCGTGACGGCACCGCACGGCGCCGCCGCAGCGGGCCGTGGGGGAGCTGCGGATCAGGAGCCGCTGGAGGCAGTCGGCGCCGACGCCGGGGTGGATTCCACCGCCGACTCGGCCCGCGGCTGAGCCGGCCCGTCGGCCTCGGCCTGGACCGGCCCGTCGGCCTCGGCCCGGACCGGGGCATCGACCTCGTCCCCGGTGCCGGTGGGCGCCAGGCCACCGCTGCGGCGCTTGTGCCGCACCAGCTGGATCACCAGCGCGACCACCAGGGCCAGGGCCACCACCGCCGCCCACGGGGAGCGGAAGAACAGCTGCAGCCACAGCCCGATCGCAGCCAGGCCCACCGTGGCGTAGATGATCGCCCAGGCGAATCCGCCCGCGGCGAGCGCCGGCAGGTACCGCTTCAGCGGCATCCCGGTGAGGCCGGCCGCAGCGTTGCAGGCGGTCTGGAAGCCGATGGTGAGGAAGCTGAAGGCGACCACGGGCGCCCCCCACTTGTTGACGATCCGGGTGGCGCGCTCCACACGGGGGGAGACCAGCCAGCCGGCCACCTTGCCGCGATTGGCGGCCTTGCGGGCACCGCGGCCCAGGGCGTACGTGGCCCCCGCCCGGCACAGCACCACGACGTACAGGAACGCCACCGCCGGGACGATCGGGAGCGACTGCACCCAGTCCATCATCGTGCGTCGGACCCGTTCGGATCGTCGAGGTCCGCACCGCTCGTCCGGCCGTGCTCATCGCACAGGCCGAACACCTCGAGGGTGTGGTCAAGGTCGGTGAAGCCGTGCTCCTCGGCGATCGCGGTCATCGCGCTCTCCAGCTTGGGCGCCAGGAACTCGACCGTGCGGCCGCAGGTGCGGCACACCAGGTGATGGTGGTGGCCCTCGGCCTCGCACTGGCGGTACAGCGACTCACCTTCGGCGCTGACCAGCACGTCGAGCCGACCTGCGGCGGAGAGCGCCTGCAGGTTCCGGTACACGGTCGCCAGGCCCACGGTCTCGCCGTCGCTGCGCATCTGCTCGTGGATCTGCTGGGCGCTGCGGAACTCGTCCTGCCGCCCGAGCGCCTCGAGGATGGCGGCGCGCTGCCGTGTATTGCGTTGCATCTGACGATTGTCGCCCATCGTGGCTGAAAAACTCTAGGCGGGGTGATGTGGGGTACGCGCGGTGCTGCTCACCCCTCGCTGCGCTGCCTGCGTCTCGCGCTGCCCCGGGGTCGACGGGCCGGGCTGCTCCGCAGCGGGCTCCCCGCTGTGACCGCTCGCAGGGCGTTCCCGCCTGCGCGGGGAGCCCAGCACGGCGCGGGAGATCAGGCCCAGCGCGTACACGCCGATGCTCAGCAGCACGATCACGCCGCCCGGGGGCAGGTCGACGTACACGGTGATGAGCAGGCCGCCCAGTGCGGCGAGCACGGCGATCGCCATGGCGGTGCGCATGGTGCGCCCGAAGCCCACCACCATCGTCTGCGCCGCTGCCACGGGGACGATCATGAGCGCCGAGACCATCAGGGCCCCCACGATCCGCATCGAGAGGGTGACGGTGAGGGCGGCCATCACCGCGATCAGCACGTTGACCAGGCGCACCGGCAGCCCGGAGGCACGGGCGAACTCCTCGTCGGTGGTGACCGCGGCCAGCAGTCCGCTGAGCCCCAGGCCCACCGCCAGCACCACCACGGCGAGCACCAGGGCGATCGTGAGGTCCGTGGCGGTCACGGTGGACAGCGAGCCGAACAGGTAGCCCATCAGGTTCTGGGAGGTGCCGCCGGCCAGCTGGATGATCACCACGCCACCGGCGATGCCGCCGTAGAACAGGATCGCCAGGGCCACGTCACGGCTGGTGTGGCCGATCTCGCGCACGTACTCGATGGCCAGCGCCCCGAGCACGGAGGCGATCAGCGCCCCGGGGATCGCCAGCAGGTCGTGCGGGCTCACGGAGATCCAGGCACCCACCAGCCACCCCGCGGCCACACCGGTGAGCGCCACGTGCCCCAGGCCGTCGCCCAGCAGCGACAGGCGCTTCTGCACCAGGAAGGTTCCCACGACGGGCGCGGTCAGGCCGATCAGCACCGCGATGATCAGGGGGTACCGGATCACGTCGGAGGTGAGCAGGTCGAAGGCTGAGATCATGCGTGGTCGAGTTCCTGTCCGAGGCATTCGTCGATCGGGGTGGCGTGGTGGGTGTGGTCGTGGCCCGGATCCAGCAGGGGCCGATCCTCGACCGCGCCGTCGTGCACGACCTCGCCGTGGTCCAGCACCACGGCGCGGTCGATGTCCTCGCTCAACGGGCCGATC
Organism: Brachybacterium sp. p3-SID1565; assembly: GCF_025143785.1. Taxonomy (NCBI): domain Bacteria; kingdom Bacillati; phylum Actinomycetota; class Actinomycetes; order Micrococcales; family Dermabacteraceae; genus Brachybacterium; species Brachybacterium sp. p3-SID1565. The sequence continues at coordinate 10,663 of NZ_JAMBDS010000014.1, read as the reverse complement.
TCGTGTAGCACCACGAGGATGGTGGTGCCCTGGGTGGAGAGCTCCCGGAACAGTCGGGCGATCATCTCCTGGGTGGGCAGGTCCACCCCGGAGAACGGCTCGTCCAGCACCAGGAAGCGGGGTTCGCGGACCAGGGCGCGCGCGATCATCACGCGCCGTCGCTGCCCTCCGGACATCCGGGTGATCGGGCGATCGGCCAGCGCTGCCATGCCCACCGACTCCAGCGCCCGCATCACGCGCGGGTCCCGCAGGCGGGGGCGCCACGTGCGGGCGCCGAGCAGACCGGTGGCGACGGTCTCCCGTGCGGTGGCCGGGATGGAGCCGCCGTCGGTGGCATCCTGCGGGACGTAGCCCAGCCGGTCGTGGGAGCGCGAGCGCGCCACGGGGCTGCCGAACAGTCGTGCATGGCCGCTGTCGAGGGGGAACACGCCGACGATGGTGCGCAGCAGCGTGGACTTGCCGGAGCCGTTGGCGCCCAGCAGGGCCACCATCTCCCCGGGGTCGATGCGCAGATCGATGCCGTGCAGCACCTCGGTGCCGCCCAGGGAGACACGGGCCTGCGCGACCTCGACGACGGGTGCGCCGGCCCCGGTCACGTCCAGCTCGCGATGAGCTTGTCGGCGTTCTCTCGCATGACGCGAGGATAGTGGGCATCCTCGGAGAGCTGTGTCTCCAGGTTGTCCAGCTCCTCACTGTCCACTCCGACGTTGTCGGCGAGGGTCTGAGCGACCTTGGGCGAGGCGGTGGTCTCGAAGAAGATGGTGGTCACGCCCTCGTCCTGGATCACGCGCTCGAGCTCGAGCAGCCGCTGCGGGGAGGGCTCGACCTCAGGATCCACTCCCGAGATGCCGATCTGGTGCAGGTCGTAGCGATCGGCCAGGTACGCGTAGGCGGCGTGGCTGGTCACGAACGGCCGCTCGCCCCCCACGGCCCCGTAGGCATCCGTGAGCTCCTGGTCGAGCTCCTCGAGCTCACCGCGCAGGGTCGCGGCATTGGCAGTGAAGGCCTCAGCCTGCTCGGGGATCAGCTCGCCCAGGCGCTCGGCGAGCGCATCGCCCAGATCCGCCATCCGCACCGGGTCGTGCCAGAAGTGGGGGTCGGTGGGGCCGTGATCGTGCCCGTCGTGATCGTCCTGGTCGAGGTCGTGGCCCTCGTGGTCTCCGCCGGCGTCGGACACCTCGGGCTCCTGCTCGCCGTGATCGTGCTCCTCCTGCTCCTGGCTTCTGGAGAGCAGCTCGATCGCCTGGGAGACATCGAGCACGTTCTCGTCGCCGTGCGAGGCGATGGCGTCGTCGATCGCGGCTTGGTAACCGGGGATCTGCACCACCAGGGCCGCTTTCCGCAGCTGCGCGACCTGTCGCACGGACAGCTCCAGCCCGTGGGCGTCTGCCCCGGGGGTGGCCAGGTTGACCACGCTCAGGTGCTCGCCCCCCACGCGCTCTGCCAGGAAGGCGGTGGGGTAGCAGGAGGCGATCACGGTCGGTGCCCCGGAGCCGCCCTCCCCGTCGCCCGCCCCGCACGCGGCGAGGGTCGCGGCGCCCGCCCCCAGCCCGAGCAGGGACAGCACACCACGACGGCTGGGACGGAGAGGGAGGGACGCACGAGGGGTAGACATGAAAATCATTCTCACCGCGGGTGGTCGTGGTTCGCAAGCCGATGCCGCCCTGATCACGCTCTTCGTGCGCACGATCACAGGGCGGGCGTGGCTATGCTGGTCAGGTCCGTCATCCCCCGCCCACCAGGAGATCCCCCGTGGCCAAGGCCCCTGCCAGCACGCTGGACAACGTCATCGCTCTCGCGAAGAAGCGCGGCTTCGTGTTCCCGGCGGGTGAGATCTACGGCGGTACGCGCTCGGCCTGGGACTACGGGCCCCTGGGCGTGGAGCTGAAGGAGAACATCAAGCAGCAGTGGTGGCGCACCTTCGTGCGCTCCCGCGCGGACATGGTGGGCCTGGACTCCTCGATCATCCTCCCCAAGCGCGTGTGGGAGGCGTCCGGGCACGTCGCGACCTTCACCGACCCGCTGGTGGAATGCAAGCAGTGCCACAACCGCTTCCGCGAGGACCACCTGATCGAGGCTTTCGAGGAGAAGAAGGGCCGCGCCCCCGAGGGCGGGCTGGCCGAGGTCCCCTGCCCCAACTGCGGCACCCGCGGCGAGTACACCGACCCCCAGCAGTTCTCCGGCCTGGTCAAGACCTTCCTGGGCCCGGTGGACAGCGAGGCCGGTCTGCACTTCCTGCGCCCGGAGACCGCCCAGGGCATCTTCGTGAACTTCCTCAACGTGGTCACGGCCTCCCGCATGAAGCCCCCGTTCGGCATCGGCCAGATCGGCAAGGCCTTCCGCAACGAGATCACCCCCGGCAACTTCATCTTCCGCACCCGCGAGTTCGAGCAGATGGAGATCGAGTACTTCACCCACCCCTCCGAGGCGGGCGCCCACTTCGACGAATGGGTGGAGGCATGCTGGAACTGGTTCGTGGACCTCGGGGTGGACCCGGACAACATGCGCCGCTTCGACGTGCCCGACGGCGAGCGTGCCCATTACTCCGACGCCACCATCGACATCGAGTACCGCTTCGGCTTCCAGGGCAGCGAGTGGGGCGAGCTGATGGGCATCGCCAACCGCACCGACTTCGACCTGGGCAGCCACACCGAGGCCTCCGGCACCAAGATGCAGTACTTCGACCAGGCCAGCAACGAGCGCTACACCCCCTACGTGATCGAGCCGTCGTTCGGCCTGACCCGTTCCATGATGGCGTTCCTGGTGGACGCCTACGCAGAGGACGAGGCCCCCAACGCCAAGGGCGGGGTGGACAAGCGCACCGTGCTGAAGCTCGATCCGCGCCTGGCCCCGGTCAAGGCCGCGGTGCTGCCCCTGTCCAAGAGCGAGGACCTGGTGCCTCGCGCCGAGCAGCTCGCGGCGCAGCTGCGCGGCCGCTGGAACGTGGACATGGACGTGTCCCAGGCGATCGGTCGTCGCTACCGCCGCCAGGACGAGATCGGCACCCCGTTCTGCATCACCGTGGACTTCGAGACCGCCGAGGACCAGGCCGTCACCGTGCGCGAGCGCGACACCATGGCCCAGGAGCGCGTGGCCCTGGACCAGGTCGAGGGCTACCTGGCCGAGCGCCTTCGCGGCGCCTGATCGGCCCGCAGGCCCGCCCTCGCGGACCTGCCGGAGCCGGGCCCACGATGACCGAACCGGCACCGCAGAGCAGATCAGCCACACGTGGCGGAGCTGGTGGATCAGCCCTCACGCCACCCACTGGTCGGCAGGTGAGCCTGCGTCAGGAGAGGGGAGGTGCGCGGTCATCTGCACCCTGGTTCCGTACCGCATGAGCCCCTGCTCCCGCTCCGCCTCCACCAGACGCCGCAGGAACGGCGATCCCGGCTGGGACACCTCGAAGCCGCAGGACCGGTAGAAGGGGGCGTTGAAGGGGATCTCGGCGTAGGTGCGCAGGGTGATCGCCCGGTGACCGCGCGCCGCTGCCTCGGACAGGGCAGCCTCGACCAGCGCTCGTCCGTGGCCGCGCCGTCCATGCTCCGGCAGCACCGACAGCTGCTCGAGGTGCGCGCGCCCGGCGGGCTCCAGCACATGCACGAAGCCCACCACGGGGCCGTCGGCCGATTCACGGGCCACCAGCATGAACCCGGGGGCGGAGGCCCGCTGGTGGCCGCTGGGTGCTCCGTACCAGTCGGGCCTCTCGGCCTCAGGGACGTATGCGTCCACGAACAGGCGATCCTCGGCGTCCTCGATCGGTGCGAGCGCCGGCAGGTCGTCGTCGACGGCGTGGCTGACGAGATTGGTCACCTGTCGATTGTGCCCGGTGCACGGTCCTCGTGCGTCAGATGATCGCGGTGACCAGGTGCGGCAGGACCTGCTGACCGAAGGTCTCCAGCACGGTGCGCTGCTCGGCCGGGGAGGCACCGAAGGGCAAGGTCAGGCAGATCTCATCGGCCTGCTGCACGACGGCATCGGCCACCAGCGCCTGCGCCACCACACCCGGGGTGTCGATCACGACCTCGCTGAACACCGCCCGGTGCCCGCCGATCTCCTCGCCCTTGTGCTCGGCCAAGACCGCGGGTGCCGCCGCCCGCTCACGGGGGATCAGCGAGACGTAGCGCTCCAGATCCGACTCCTGCGCCACCGGGATCATCTGGCGGGAGACCATCACGTGTCCCTCCCCGTGACCCTCCTCCCGGCTCGCCTCGCGGTAGGCCTCGAGCACCTCCAGCTGCAGGGTCTCGAAGGAGCGTCCCGAGCCGTCGTCGGGGACCATGGTGGCCAGTTGCAGACCCAGGCCGTCCCGGCCGGCCTTGGCGGCACGCTCTGGACCCGCCGCGCCGTAGGCGATCCGTGAGCGCAGCCCCTCGGACTGCGGCTGCACCTGCAGGGAGGTGCCCTGCTCCACGCCCTCGATGTGCGCGTCGGCACTGGAGACGATCTCGCCCTCGAGGAAGGACAGCATGTCGGCCAGGACCCGGTCCACGTGATCGGCGCGGTCGTCGGCCAGGGCCCCGAAGGCACGCATGTACATCGCATCGTGGGCGGAGTAGCCGGAGCCGAGCCCCGGCCGCAGCCGCCCGCCCAGCAGCAGGTCGGCCGTGGCGAGGTCCTCGGCCAGTCGTCCCGCGTTCTCGAACCGCAGCGGGATCACGGCGGTGCCCAGCTGTATCCGTCGGGCGTACTGCCCGGCGACGGCCAGGAACTGCAGCGGCGAGGACAGGGCGTCCTGCAGGTGGCGGGTGCGGACGTAGCCCACGTCGTACCCGAGCTCGTCGGCGGTGACGAACAGCTGGATGCCCTCCGTGAGCGCGGAATGATCCACCTGGGCGAGGAAGCCGATGCGCGGTGCTGCTCTGCGGGTCGCGGACATGGTCTCCTCCTGGATGCTCCTGGGCGTCGGGACGCTCTGACTGCTCCCACCAGTGTGCCAGGCGTGGCCCCGCTCCTTGCGGGCCGGTCGTCCGGACGCGATGCGAACGCCCGGGATGACCGGCCCGAACGAGGTGAGCATGTCGCCGGGATCACGCTGGGGAGGGACCACGGTGCACATCACCGTGCCAAGGAGCCCGGGCCGCCCGCATCGGTGGGACAATCGGAGCATCATGACGATGCTCGAGGACCCCACGACGCCCCCGGACGCCACCGCCCCGGGGCGTCGTGGCGTTCCCGGGCGCGCAGCTGACCGGGCCCCGCGCCGCACCCTGACCATCGGTCCACACACGGTGGACACCCCCGTGGTGCTGGCACCGATGGCGGGCATCACCAACATGGCCTTCCGCCTGCTGTGCCGTGAGTTCGGTGCGCTCCACAGCCAGGACGACGGCGGCCTGTACGTCTCCGAGATGGTCACCACGCGCGCCCTGGTGGAGGACCACCGCGAGTCCTGGCGGCTGGTCACCATGGGGGAGAGGGAGAAGCCGCGCTCCGTGCAGCTGTACGGGGTGGACCCGGTCACCGTGCGTCGCAGCGTGGAGATGCTGCTGGAGCGCGACAAGGCCGACCACATCGACCTGAACTTCGGTTGCCCTGTCCCCAAGGTCACCCGCCGTGGCGGCGGGGGAGTGCTGCCATGGAAGACGGAGCTGTTCACCCGAATCGTTCGCGGCGCCGTCGAGGCCGCCCAGGGCGTCCCGGTCACGGTGAAGACCCGCATCGGGATCGACGACGACCATGTCACCTACCGCGACGCCGGCCTGATCGCCCAGGAGGTCGGGGCCGCCGCGATCGCGCTGCACGGCCGCACCGTGGTCCAGCACTACTCCGGCGATGCCCGCTGGGAGGCGATCAGCGACCTCAAGGAACTGGTCACCGAGATCCCCGTGCTGGGCAACGGGGACATCTGGTCCGCCGAGGACGCCGTGCGGATGATGGACGAGACGGGGTGCGACGGCGTCGTGGTGGGCCGCGGCTGCCAGGGACGGCCGTGGCTGTTCGCCGACCTCGCGGCCGCCTTCGCGGGCCGCCCCGACCGGATCCGCCCCACCTTGGGCGAGGTCGCGGCGACCCTGCGCCGGCACGCCGAGCTGCTGGTGGAGTTCTACGGCGACGAGGGGCGCGGCATCCGGGACCTGCGCAAGCACGTGGCCTGGTACTTCAAGGGCTACCCGGTGGGCGGGGAGATGCGCCACCGCCTGGCCACCATGGAGTCCCTGGAGGATCTGGACCGCAAGCTGGGTGAGCTGGACCTGGACTCCCCCTACCCTGGCGCGGCGGTGGAGGGCCCCCGCGGCCGGGCCGGGTCGCCCAAGCGAGCCGTGGTCCCGGAGGGCTGGATGGACTCCCGTGACCTCACCGCCGATCACGCCGGCCGCCTCCACGAGGCCGAGCTGGACACCTCAGGGGGCTGACTGGTGAACCGTCCCGTCGTGCCCGCCGGCTACGAGCCCGCCGATCTCGAGCGCTGGGCCCCCGAAGCGCCCAAGTCCCAGTCCCGCACCCCCTTCCAGCGCGATCGCGCCCGGGTCCTGCACTCCTCGGCCCTGCGCCGCCTGGGTGCCAAGACCCAGGTCCTCGGCGCCGGTTCCGACGACTTCGTGCGCACGCGCCTGACCCACTCCCTGGAAGTCGCACAGGTGGGGCGCGACATCGGTGCGGAACTGGGCTGCGATCCGGACGTGGTGGACGCCGCCTGCCTCTCCCACGACCTCGGTCACCCGCCCTTCGGCCACAACGGGGAGAAGGTCCTGGACGACATCGCTGCGGACTTCGGCGGCTTCGAGGGCAACGCCCAGACCCTGCGCCTGCTGACGCGCTTGGAGCCCAAGCTCGTCGGCCCCGATCGCCCCTACGGGCTCAACCTCACGCGGGCCTGCGTGGATGCCGCCATCAAGTATCCGTGGGCCCGGGGCCAGGGGCCGGACCCGTCCTCCTCCAAGTTCGGGGCCTACGCCGATGACCTCGACGTGTTCGCCTGGGCCCGGCAGGGTGCCCCCGAGCGCCGCAAGTGCTTCGAGGCCCAGGTGATGGACCTGGCCGACGACATCGCCTACTCCGTCCACGACGTCGAGGACGCCGTCACCGGTGGCACCCTGGACCTGGGACGGCTCAGCGATCCGATGGAGCGGGCCGCGGCCCTGTTCGTGGTCCAGGACTGGTACACCCCCGATGTGCCCGTGGACGCGCTCGACGAGGCCCTGGCCCGTCTGGAGGGCGAGCCGTACTGGGTGCGGGACTTCAGCGGTGACATGCGCTCCGCCGCCGCCCTGAAGGATCTCACCAGCCAGCTGATCGGTCGCTTCACCCGCTCGGTGGTGTCGGCCACCCGGGAGGCCCACGGGCCCGGCCCCATCTCCCGGTTCGACGGGGACGCGATCGTGCCGGAGACCACCCTGCTGGAGATCGCGGTGCTCAAGGGCCTGGCCGCCGCCTACGTGATGAGCTCGGCCAGCCAGCAGCCCGTCTACGAGGAGCAGGAGCAGATCATCCGCGACCTGTACTCCCAGCTGTGGCACACCGGCACCGCGCACCTCTCACCCCTGTTCACCGAGCTGTGGGAGCAGGCGAGCGACGACGATGCCCGGCGCCGCGTGGTGGTAGACCAGATCGCCTCCTTCACCGATGTGGCAGCCCGCCACCTGCACGCCAGCCTGTTCGAGCGCACCGCCACCCATCTCACCGCCGCGGACACCCCGCTGCCCGGGCTCGGATCGGAGCTGTGAGCGCATGGCCCAGGGACTGATCCGTCGCGCCGACGTGGACCTGGTGCGCGAGCGCGCACGGTTGGACGAAGTGGTCGGCGAGCACGTCATGCTGCGCACCGCGGGCGTGGGATCGATGAAGGGCCTGTGCCCCTTCCACGACGAGAAGACCCCCTCCTTCCACATCCGGCCCCAACTGGGCCACTGGCACTGCTTCGGCTGCGGCGAGGGGGGCGACGTCATCTCCTTCGTGCAGAAGATCAACCACCTCAGCTTCGTCGAGGCCGTCGAGATGCTCGCCGGGCGCTACGGCGTCCAGCTGCACTACGAGGAGTCCGGCCGCGGCGGGGACGGGGACCGGCCCGACTTCGGCACCCGGCGCCGCCTTCTGGACGCCCACGCGATCGCCGAGGAGTTCTACCGCGAGCAGCTCTCCGCTCCCGCCTCCGAGGTGGGGCGCCGCTTCCTTGCCGAGCGCGGATTCGACCGCGCCGCCGCCGAGCAGTTCGGGGTGGGCTTCGCCCCGGAGGGCTGGGACGCGATCAGCTCCGAGCTGCGCCGGCGCGGCTTCACCGAGGCGGAGCTGAAGGCCAGCGGTCTGGTCTCCGAGGGCCAGCGCGGGGTGTACGACCGGTTCCGGGGCCGGCTCATGTGGCCCATCCGCGACATCACCGGCAGCACTATCGGCTTCGGTGCCCGGCGCCTGCTGGAGACCGACAAGGGCCCCAAGTACCTCAACACCCCCGAGACCGCCATCTACCGCAAGTCCCACGTGCTGTACGGGCTGGACCTGGCCCGCAAGGAGATCTCCTCCCAGCGCCGCGTGGTGGTGGTCGAGGGCTACACCGACGTGATGGCCGCCCACCTGGCCGGGGTGCGCACCGCGGTGGCCACCTGCGGCACCGCCTTCGGTGCCGAGCATGTGAAGATCGTGCGCCGTGTGATGGGCGACTCGAACCCGTCGGCCGGCCTGCGGTTGAACACCGAGGGCCGGGGACTGGGCGGGGAGGTCATCTTCACCTTCGACGGCGACGCGGCCGGGCAGAAGGCCGCCCTGCGCGCCTTCGAGGAGGACCAGCGCTTCGTCGCCCAGACCTTCGTGGCGGTGGAGGGATCCGGCATGGATCCGTGCGATCTGCGCCTGGCGCAGGGGGATGCCGCGGTGGTGGACCTGGTGGAGTCCCGCACCCCGCTGTTCGAGTTCGCCATCCGCTCGGTGCTGGCCCAGGTGGACCTGGACACCGTCGAGGGCCAGGTCAGCGGGCTGCGCATGGCCGCTCCCGTCGTGGCCCAGATCCGCGACCGGGCCATGCGCCCGGAGTACGCGCGCAGGCTCTCCGGCTGGCTGGGGATGGACGAGCGCACCGTGCTGCGCGCCGTGCACGACGCGGCTCGCAGCCAGGGGCACGCCGATCGCGGCACCCAACGCGGCGACGATCCGTACCAGCCCCGCAGCGTCCCGGATCACCGGCTCGACGGCCATGGAGACCCCCGTCCGGGCGATCGGCCCGCTGCGGGCGAGGGTCACGATGCCGACGAGCCGATGATGCCGGTGGCGCGCCTGGCCGACGTGGTCAGCCGCCGCGATCCCGTGGGGCAGGTCGAGGTGCAGTCCCTCGCTGTCATGCTGCAGGCCCCGCGCCTGCTCTCGGTGGAGCAGGTCGGCGCGCTGCCCGATGACGCCTTCCACGTCCCGGCTCTGCAGGGCGTGTGGGACGTGATGCTCGCGGCCGGCACCCTGCTGGAGGCGGTGGACGGCACCCTGACCCCAGCTCGCTACCTCGATCAGGTGCTGGAGATCGCCGGGGAGACGGTGCGACCCCTCATCGTCGAGATCGCCAACCTGCAGCTGCCCGCCCGGGACGAGGAGTCCCTGGGGCGCCTGGCCCGTTCCCTGCTGGACCGGCTCAGCGAACTGTCCATCACCCGGGAGTACTCGGTGCTCAAGCAACGCCTGCAGCGCACCGATCCTTCCGATGCCGAGCGCTACCAGGAGATCCTGCGGCGGCTCAGCGAGGTGCAGGAGAAGCGGCGCGCCCTGCACGCCCGCGACAGCTGACCTTCCGCCCCCGCCACTACAGCACCGGCGGCGCCGTCTGCAGCTGCCGCGTGCTGGGCTGTCCGCTGTAGTCCACGCCCGGGAAGCGACCGAACTGGTTCGTGGCCCCCGCGGGCCGGCTGGCATCGGCCCGAGCGAGCAGGTCCAGGGCCTCCACGGGCGTGGGGTACGGGCCGGAGAAGGAGCTGCCCGCGGGCAGGGCGGACGAGTAGGTGGCACCGGGGGAGCCCAGCAGGCCGGGCCGCAGCCACAGGTGGCCGGGGCGGTTGCGGTCGCGCAGCGCATGGGTGCGCCAGGTCAGCACCGGATGGCTGGCCCGCCAGTTGACGATGTGCAGCCACAGGCCCTTCTCGGTGGCGGCCCGATCCGCGAACTCGTGCACGTTGACGTGGGCATTGAGGTACTTGCCAGCCCCCAGCACGGCCATCGCGCCGGCGGCCCCGTCGGGCGTGAGGGCGTAGCCGAAGTTGTCGGCGGTGTACTCCTGGGCGCGGGAGTACGCCGGTCCCAGCACCGGCACCTGCATCATCAGGTTCGTGAACAGCAGCCGGAAGTAGGAGGTGTGACCGGCAGCGATGTGACCCACCTCGTGGCCGATCACGAAGCGCAGCGCCTCCGGGTCGCGCACCGCGCCGCCCACCTCGAACAGGTCCGAGTACACGGTGACGAAGCGTCGGAAGCCGTGCCCGGAGGCGAAGGCATTGATCGTGCCTCCACCGGAGACGACGTAGGCGTCGGGCACGCGGCGCAGGCCCTGACGAGCGGCGGCCTCGGCCACCATCCGGTACCCCTCCGGGAACTGCGTGGGGCTCATGCGGACGGACTGGGCGCGCAGATCCGCGTACATCATCGCGCGAGCGATCCACAGGATCAGCGGCAGCAGCATGATCACGGCGAACAGCTGGTACAGGAACGTGGCCAGCGGGCCCTCGCCCAGGTCCAGCAGGGTGGGGTGAAGCGC
>NZ_JAMBDS010000013.1:0-54587 GCF_025143785.1 Brachybacterium sp. p3-SID1565 | reverse complement strand
TGCGGCATGCTGCTCACGGGCGCAGCAGCACCTTGCCCTGTCGGCCGTCGGTCAGCGTGGCCGCCACGGCGGCGGCGACCTCCTCCAGCGGGAAGGTGGCCGCGACCGGCAGGGTGACCTCGCCGGAAAGCAGGCCGGAGAAGATCTCGCCGATGAGCCGGCGACGCACCTCCGGCGCCATCTCCGCCGAGATCCGGGAGCCCCAGAAGCCTTCGACCTTCAGATCGCGGAAGATGATCGGGCCCGAGGGGAGCGCCATGGTCGAGTCGCCCATCGCCCCGAAGACCACCAGGCGACCGCCGTCCCCGAGCAGCGAGAGCACCTCGCCCGCCGCCTCGCCGCCCACGGAGTCCAGCCCCGCTGCGACGCGCGCCTCTCCGATCAGCGCACGCGCCTGCTCCTGCCAGTCCTCCCGATCGGTGGCGACGACGTCCCCGATGCCCTGCGCGGCGAGCTCCTCGACGCCGCTGCCGCGCCGCACCAGGCTGATGACGCGGATCCCGCGCAGCCGAGCGAACTGCGCGACGAGGCGGCCGACGGCCCCGGTCGCGGCGTTCTGCACGAGCACCTCGCCGGGAGCGAGGTCGAGGTGCTCGAGCAGGGAGACGGCGCTGAAGGGCATGGCCACGAGCTGGGCGGCGGACTCGTCCGGCAGCTCGGCCGGCACCGGGACCAGCGAGGAGGCGGGGGCGGTGAACAGCTCCGCCCAGGCTCCGGTGATCCCGGTCGCCGCGACACGGTCGCCGACGGCGTAGCCCTCGACGCCCTCGCCGAGCGCCTCCACCACCGCGACGGCCTCGCTGCCGGCGCCGGAGGGCAGCGCGGGGCGGACGCCGTAGGAGCCGCGGATCGTCCACAGGTCGTGGTGGTGGATCGGGCTCAACGACATCCTCAGCAGCGCCTCGCCGGCGGCCGGAACAGGGGCATCGGCCTCGGCGGTGCGCAGGACGTCGGCGGGATCGCCGAAGCGGTCGTAGGTGATGGTGAGCATGGGATCGCCTCTCGATTGTGGAACAATCATTCCACTATAGCGGCGGGGTGCCTCCCTGCACCGTGCGCGGCTCAGACCTCGGCGGGCAGGGACATCCCCGCGCGGGCGATGCGGACCATCTCCTCGCGGTCCACGACCTTGATGCGGGCGCGCGGCTCGCCGTCGGCATCCACCGCGGCCGCACCGAGGGCCTTCTCGTGCGCGTCCAGCGCCATCCAGCCCTCCCACGTGGTGTACTGCACCCCACGGGAGTCCAGCAGGCGCACGATCGCGTCGTTGTCGCGCTCCGGCGCGGTGGGCAGCTGCCCGGACTCGAGGTCCTCCAGCAGGGAGCCCACGGTCTCGATCGCATCGGACTTGGTCGCGCCGATCAGGCCGACGGGACCGCGCTTGATCCAGCCGTTGGCGTACAGGCCCGGCAGCACGGTGCCATCCGCCTCGGTGACACGGCCGGCGGCGTTGCTGATCACGCCGCGGGAGGAGTCGTAGGGGATCCCGGCCAGCTCGCTGCCGAAGTACCCCACCGCCCGGTACACGGCCTGCATCTCGTAGTCGACGAACTCGCCGGTGCCCTCCAGGCGCCCCTCCTCGTCGAGCCGGGTGCGCTCGAAGCGCATGCCGGTGACGTTCCCGTCCTCGCCGAGCACCTCGACGGGCCGATGCCAGAAGTGCATGTGCAGGCGCCGGGTGACGGGCCCGCCGTGGTGGTCGGTGGGCTCCTCGCCCGCGGCCTCGCGCCGCTGCTGCTCCTCGAGCCAGTTCACGAAGCTCTGCACCACCTGGTCGGTGCGCTTGTCGGCCTTGATGGCCTCCCACTCGGCCTCGCTGATCTGCTCGAGGTCGCGCGGGTCCATGACCACCTGCACACCCTTGGGGTGGGCCAGCTCGCGGGTCTCCAGCGGCGAGAACTTGGCCTGGGCGGGGCCGCGGCGGCCGAACACGTGCACATCGGTGGTGCGGGCTGCGGCCAGCCCCTCGTGCACGTTGGCGGGGATCTCGGTGCGCAGCAGCTCGTCGGCGCTCTTGGACAGCACACGGGCCACGTCGAGGGCCACGTTGCCGTTGCCGATCACCGCGACCTGCTCGGCCTCCAGCGGCCAGGTGCGCGGATAGTCCGGGTTCCCGTCGTACCAGGCCACGAAGTCGGCGGCACCGTAGGAGCCGTCCAGTTCGATGCCGGGGATGTCCAGATCGGCGTCCTTCAGGGCGCCGGTGGCGAACACGACCGCGTCGTAGTGCTCGCGCAGGTCCTCAATGGTCAGATCGGTGCCGAACTCCACGTGCCCCAGGAAGCGGATGTCGCCGCGGCCCAGGATGCGGTGCAGCGCGGTGATGATCCCCTTGATGCGCGGATGGTCCGGGGCCACGCCGTAGCGGATCAGCCCGAACGGGGCGGGGAGCCTGTCGAAGATGTCGGCCTGGACCTCCAGGCGCCCGGACTTCACGGCCTCGGAGCGCAGCAGGGTCTCTGCGGCGTACACGCCGGCGGGGCCGGATCCGATGACGGCCAGGCGGAGGGACTGCGGGGAGGAGGACATCTCACCTCGGTCTCGTGGCGCACGGATGCGCCGGACGGGAGCGCGCCGCAGCGCGCAGATTTCCGCACCACTTTATACGCGGAATTCGTGGGGGAGGGGGTGCTGTGAGCGGGCTGACGCACCCCCGACAGCACCGCGCACCCCCCGATGCTCCGAGGGGTGCGCGATGGTGGTCGAGCGGCGGGGGCGGGCGGGAGCCCGGCCCACCAGGGTCAGCTGCCCTTAGGGCCAGCTGTCTCCGGGTCAGCTGTCCTTGCGGGCCTCTTCCTTCGCAGCGGAGGTCTCCGGCTTGTTGTAGGCCAGCCAGAAGTAGACGCCCACGAACACGGCACCGCCGACGATGTTGCCGAGGATCACCGGGATCAGGTTGTCCCACACCACGGACAGCGGCGTCAGCGCCGCGAAGTCATCGACGGTCACTCCGGCCTTCTGGACGGCGGCGCCGTTCCAGAACTCGTCCCCCGCGCCGTACTTGACCATCAGGCCCATCGGCAGCATGAACATGTTGGCCACCGAGTGCTCGAGGCCGGTGGCCACGAACAGCGAGATCGGGCCGATCACGGCGAGGATCTTGTCGGTGACCGTCTTGCCGGCGGTCGCGATCCACACCGCGAGGCACACGGCGAAGTTGGCCAGCAGGCCCAGGAAGAAGGCGCGCGGCCAGTCGTAGGAGACCTTGGCCAGCGAGGTGTTCAGCGTGATCAGGCCCCATGCCCCGCCATTGGAGGCGTGCACGCCGGCCAGCAGGATCAGCAGCGCCATCAGCGCGGAGCCGATGAAGTTGCCGGTGATGGAGATGCCCCAGTGAGCGAGCATCTTGCCGGCGGTGATCCGCTTGGACAGCCACGGCATGACGGTCATGGTGGTGCCGGTGAACAGGTCCGAGCCGCTCATCACGACCAGTCCCAGGCCCACGGAGAACACGACACCGCCGAGGACCTTGGCGATGCCGGTGGGCCATTCGGTCATCCCCTGCTGGGAGGTGACCATGTAGATGAAGCCCCAGGCGATGAACGCGCCGCCGGTCAGGGACAGCAGGAACATGCGGCCGTAGGGCGTGGTCGCCTTGGCGTACATGCCGTCCTCGAGCGCCTTGGCGAGAGCCTTCGGTGCAGGGATCGCCGTGCTGGGCGGGGGAGCGGGAGCGGGAGCCGGCGCACCGGAGGCGCCGGGCCCGGGGGCGGGTGAACTCATGGGGGATTCCTTCTCTCGTACTCAGGAGGAATCCAGGTTACGCCCTGTTACCTGCGGAAGGAGACCGTTCGGGCCCGAGACGGCGAGCGTGTCCTCGGGTGCGCTGTGCGGGCCCTGAGTGAGGGAGGGAACCCTGTCAGCCCTGTGTGCTCACCGGTACCACGCCCACTGCGACCGACAGCGTGCTGGTGGCTCCGGGCGGACCCACCACGATCCCCTTGAGCGGGGGCACATCGGTGTAGTCGCGTCCCCAGGCGGTGGTCACGAAGCGCTGATCGACGAAGGTGCGGTTGGTGGGATCGATGTCCACCCAGCCCGTCCCGGGCACCAGCACGCTCAGCCAGGCGTGGGAGGCGGCCGAGCCCACCATCTCGCCGTCCGGTTGGGTGCCGAGCGCCCCGTCGGTGCTGCGCGCGGTGCGCAGGTAGCCCGAGACGTACCGGGCGGCCAGCCCGGCGGACCGTGCCACTGCCACGCCCACGTGGGCGAAGTCCTGGCACACGCCGTGCCGGGCGCTGAGCACCTCCTCCAGGGTCGAGGTCACCGTGGTGGCCCCGGAGTCATAGGTGAAGTCGGTGTGGATCAGCGCGGTGAGGTGGGCCAGGCACTCGCCGGTGGGGCGCTCGGGGACGAACACCTCGGAGGCGATCTCCTCGACCGCCCCACCAATGCGGATCCGGGGCGACGGCTGGGTGAAGTCGATGCTGGCCGCCGGCATCAGCGGGCCCCAGTTCTCCGGGCGGCAGCTCTCGAACGGGCGGGACATGGTCTCGCTGGGGTAGCGCCGCTCGGCCACGGAGACCCGTGCCCGGGAGTGCACCTCCAGGTGATCGTGGTGCTCATCCACCAGCAGGTAGGTCGAGGAGTTGCCGTAGAAGTCGGTGTGCGTGCTGAGCCGGGCGGGAGCAGGGTCCACGGAGACCTCGTGGGAGAGCACTCGCTGGTAGGGGGTGGCCCGGGGCTCCACGTGGGCGCGGCCGTAGTTGCGGCTGACGGGCTTGGCGTAGGTGTACGAGGTCAGGTGGTGCACGGAGTAGTCGACGGTCTCCACCGCGCTGTGGTCGTCCAGGCGCAGCGGGACCGGGGGCAGCTGCTCAGACATCGTCGAACCCCCAGGGGGCGGTGGACTCGGCAGGCCGGAAGTAGACGTCCTCGAGCGCACCGGCCAGTTCGCGCAGCGAGGAGATCGCGGAGCTGGTTTCGTCCAGCAGCACGGTGGGAGCGTCGTCGGCGGGATCGCCGACCGGACGCAGCAGGTCGCGGGGCGTCCAGCCGCCTACGCGGGTGCGCAGTGCGCTCAGAGGCGCCCGCAGCTCGGGCGAGGGCGTGGGCTCGGGCAGGCGGTCCAGGCCGGCACCCAGGCGCTCCAGCTGGAAGGCGAGCGAGCGCGGCAGGGTGGCGTCGGCCAGCAGCAGCTCCAGCAGCAGCTCCGGCTGGACCGCGGCATGGTAGTAGCGCCGGTAGGAGGCTCCGGACTCGGTGATCACCGCGACCGCCTGGGTGATGCGCGCCTCGGACGCTCCCGGCCTGCGGTGGCCCAGGCTGGCGCGCAGCAGTGCCAGCAGCCCCAGGGTGCGCTCGATGCGGCGGCCGGTCTCGGTGAGGTCCCACCCGATGTTGCGCGGCATCGAGTCGGTGACGGCACCGGAGAGGGTGAGGCAGCCGTCGATGATGTCGGTGAGGGCAGGCTCCAGCGGCTGGGACTCCATGCGGGACAGGGAGCGGATCCGCGCCCGCATGCGCGCGATCACCGGCCAGATGTCATCGGAGACCAGGTCCCGCAGGGTGCGGGTGGTGTGGGCGAGAGCCGAGAACGACTGCGCGAGGGAGCCGGGCCGGTCCACCGCGGTCAGCAGGGAGGCGATCTCGGTGTGCACCTCCTCGGCGTCCTGCAGGTCGATCCGGTGGAAGCCGGGGAAGGTGGTGGTGACGTCCGTGACGGCTCTCAGCAGCACCGACAGCGCGGTGCGCGCACTGCTGCCGCGCTCGGAGCCGAGATCGTTGGTGGTGTCCAGCACGGTGCGCAGCAGGCGCGCGGTCAGGTCCACCCGCTCCAGGTAGCGGCCGAACCCGAACAGGTCCGAGCCGATCGAGCGGGTCATCGCGGGGTACGCAGGCAGCACCGAGCGGCTGACGGTGGTGGGGGATGCCGGTGCGGCTGCGCCGGCGCTGTCGGACTCCGGTACCAGCACCCATACGTCCTTCACCGCGGGCGGGGCATCGTCCACGGTGGTGGCCACGCCACCGGGCAGCACCTCGTACCCGTCGTGCCCGGCCAGGACCATCAGCTGCAGGGTGACGGGTCGTTCGACGGGCTCCACCGCGCCGCTCGGGTCCAAGGACAGCACGGGGGACCAGGCGGTGCCGTTCTCCTCGGAGGCGGAGCGGAGCACCAGGTCCTCATGGAGCATCTGTCGGCACAGGTCGGGCAGGGCGCTGCGCAGTGCGGGGTTCTCCAGCAGCCCGGCCCCCAGCGGATTGAGCACCTCGACGTCGCCGTTGCGTGCAGCCTCCACCAGTCCCGTCACACCGCGCAGGGCAGTGGGGCCCAGGTCCAAGGGGTCCACCTGCCCGGAGGGGGCCAGACGGATCAGGGTGTCCACGGCCTCGGCCGGATCGGCCTGCACGCCGGGCACGCGCAGGGTGAGCGACCCGGCACCGGTGCGCAGGTCGGTGGCGGAGACCACGGGGGCGCCCAGGAGGTTCGCGAACCAGTGGTGGTCGAAGGCCCGCAAGGGATCCTCCTCCTCGCCCATCAGCACCACGGCGCGCCCCGCGCCGCCGTCAGTGCGCCCGCGATGGTCCAGCGCAGCGCGGATCCGATCGAAGAAGGGGTGCAGGCGGCGCAGCTCGGTGGAGCGGTACAGGCCTGGGGCGCAGCGGGACAGCACCCGGCGCATCTCCAGGGCGGCGCCGGCCCCGTGCGGGACGTCGATCTCGTCGCGGATCACCTTCCACTCGCCGTCGGCCGCGCGGCCCACGGTGCAGGTGAGGGCGAACAGGCTGTGGGATCCGCGGGCGGGGATGCCCACGGCGGTGCGAAGGTAGGCCGGGTCGTCGAGCAGCTGCGCGGTGGGTGCCACATCGGAGCCGAACACGGTGCGGGGGCCGTAGAGGTCCGCGTACAGCGCGTCCATCAGGCGTGCACGCTGCACCAGACCGCCCGCCAGGTGCTCCCAGTCGGAAGCGGTGACCACCGTCGGCAGGGGGTCGATCATCCCGGGGGCCGCACCGGAGACGTCGGCCGCGAACATGGCGGCGGCATCGGAGGATGCCTTGCGCAGAGCGGTGGGACCCAGGGCATCGAGTTCGACCTCGAGCGAGCGGGGGGTGGAGGAGCTCACCGGTTCATCGTAGGCGGCAGTGGTGGCGACCGGCGGCTCGTGGCGGACCCGCCGGTCGCCTCGGGGCTCAGGAAGCAGCGACCGCCGGGATGCCCTCGGAGGGCTGGACCACCACGAAGCCGGGGCCGTGGAAGGCCAGCTGGAACGACTCACCCGAGCCGCGCCCGATCAGGGAGCCCATCTTGAAGTCGTTCTTGATCTGGGGCTGCAGGTTCGCCGACCAGCACACGGCTGCCTGCGGGTCCACGTACGTGGGCTGGCGCGAGCAGTCCAGCAGCATCGGCGGGCCGTCGGAGGTCACCGCCACCATGCCCTGCCCCTGCAGGAACAGGTTGAACAGGCCACCGGCCATCATGCCGCCGCCGCCGAGGGCACGGATGTCCCACTGGATGGTGCTGTCGAAGGCCAGCAGGTTCTTGGTGTTCAGGGTGAGGGCGTCGCCCTCGAGCTGGATCAGGAAGATCTCGTGGGCCTGGCGGGCGTAGAACACCTCGCCGTGGCCGCGGGTGCGCATCATGTTGGCGCCCTCCCCGCTGACCATCTTCTTCAGCAGCTTCATGCCGCCGCCGGAGCCCTGGTACGAGAAGTCCATCTGCCCCTGGTAGGCGACCATGGCTCCGGCCGCGGAGATGATCTCGGGTGCCTGCGGGTGCAGGGCGCACCGCAGCATCTTCGAGGACTGCAGCGTCCAGCGGTCGTTGGTCTGCTTCTCCTGGTTCGAGGCGTCGAACAGGTTCGAGCGCATGGTTCCCCCTTCGTGCCGGCCGGGCCGTGCCCGGGTGCGTGTCGACGCCGCGCGGCGCCGCGGCGCCAAAGCTGTGCGGCACCGCGCGCGCATCGTCTCACGTGGGGGCGGCGGGGTCGAGGGGTGGCCGTGCCCGAACCCGGGCCCGCCTCAGGCGGGGGCGTCGGTGAGCTGGTAGTCGCCGGCCTCGTCGACCGCGGCTGCGAGGGCGTCCTTGGACACCTCGCGGTCAGCCGTCAGCGTGAGGGTGGAGGTGCCTCCGGTGACCAGGTCGACCTTCACGTCGGAGACGCCCTCGATCGCGGAGACCTCCTCCGTCACCGCGTTCACGCAGTGGCCGCAGGTCAGGCCGGTCAGTCCGTAGGTGGAGGTGCTCATGTCGTGCTCCTTCGTCTCGCGTCGGTGGGGTGGGGGCGCTGGTTCCTCGGTCAGGCCGCGGCGCGCCCTTTGGCTGGGCCGGGACGCGCCCCTTGGCCGGTCCGGGGCGGACCCCTTGCTCGGCCGGGCCGGGAACCAGGCCCTCGATGCGATTCTATACCCCTCAGGGGTATCGCTCGGGTGTGGCTGGCCCCCTGTGCAGGAGCCGTGCAGGTGAGGTGAGGGAACGCCGGAACGAGCGCAGCGGGACCCCGGCCGCGGCACCCGCCTCGTAGCATGGCCACCATGGTCGATCCCCGCCCTCGTCGCCCGGCGCGCCGCGATCCGCGGCTCGTCGCGCTCGCTGAGGACTCCGGCTACGAGATCCAGGGACGCATCGGCGCCGGGGGCATGGGGATCGTCTACCGGGGCCGGGACGCCGACGGCAACGACGTCGCGGTCAAGCTCCTGCGCCACGAGATCTCCGATGATCCGCGTGCCCGGGAGCGCCTGGCCCGAGAGGTGGCAGCCCAGCAGCGGGTGCGCAACGACAACATCGTGCGGATCCTCGATGCCGAGCTCGACTCCGGCGAGGCCTTCGTGGTCACCGAGTTCATCCCGGGGCCCACCCTCGAGGACGCCGTGCGCAGCCGGGGCGGGCTGCACCCCGAGGCCGTGCGCGAACTGGGCCTGGTGATGGGGGAGACCCTGCGGGACATCCATGCCGCCGGTGTGGTGCACCGTGACCTCAAGCCGAGCAATGTGCTGCTGCGCGGCGCCACCGACGAGGACCTGGACGGCTTCGACCCCGACGGGGACCGGCTGGACCCGGTGATCATCGACTTCGGCATCGCCATCGCCGCCGAGGAGTCGCGCTTGACCTCCACCGGCCTCGTGATGGGCACCGCCGCCTACCTCGATCCCGAGGTGGTGCGCACCAACCACACCGGGGAGGCAGGTGACTGGTGGGCGTGGGCCGCCCTGCTGGCCTTCGCGGCCACAGGTCGCGAACCGTACGGGGGTGGCCGCGCGGACCTGGTGTTCCTGCGCGCCGAGCGCGGCGAGATCGACGTCGAGGGCGCACCCGCGGAACTGGCACGGTGGCTGCGCAGTGCACTGCAGGCGGATCCGGAGCAGCGGCCCCGCCCCGAGGAGCTGCTCGAGCAGCTCGCCGATCTCGACCTCACCCACTACGACGACCCCGGTCCCACGGAGGTCTTCGATGCCGGTGGGCGCACCGCAGCACTGCCTGTCGCTGGAGCCGGCGCGGTGCAGCCCGGCACCGAGGCAGGCGGCACCGCCGGGCGCGGGGCCGACGCGCCGGTGGGTGAGACCGCTGCCGTCGTGGGGGGCGCGCCCGCCCCCGAGGACGGGGCGCCCACAGTCGCGCATGAGGCCGATCGCCACGCACCCCCGCAGGGAGTGACCGAGGCGCTCCCTGCGGCTGAGGGACCGTCATCGCTCCCCGACACGCAGGCGATCCCCGCCGGGACGGACGACACCCAGGTCCTCGAACCGATCGACTCGCCCACCGCCGTGCTGCCGGTGGTGGACCATCCCTCCGCTTCGGGGCCACGAACGGAGCCGATCCCGGACCGCGGGCCGGCCACCGAGGTGCTGCCGGTGATGGGCACCCCGACCCGGCAGATGCCCGTGGTGCCGCAGCATGCGCAGCCTCCGGTGAACGGCGGGGGGTACCCGGTGCAGCGCAGCCCCCAGGTCGCGCCTGCACCGCAGATGCGCAGTCATGCACCGGTAGTGCAAGCCCCTGCCCAGGTGCCCACGGCGCCCGGGTGGGCCGCGCCTGGCGCCATGCCCGGGCAGATGACCCCGTACGGTCCCTGGTCGGCCCCCGCCCCGCCGCCGCGCCGACCCCTGCTGGTGTGGACCGGGCACCTGCTGCTGATCGGCCTGGCCGCCGTGGCCCCCTACATCTCGCTGGTGCTGCTGCTGGTGCTGGGAGCCCTGGCCCGCACATGGGAGCGGTCCCATCAGGCCCTCGCGCAGCGACGCCTCCGCGGCGCCGCGGGATCGGGCGCTCAGTGGGCCGTGGGGGCTGCTGCCCCCCTGCGGATGCTGTTGTCCCTGGTCGAGATCGCGCTCCAGGCGCTGCTCCCGCTGCTGCTGGGCCTGCTCGTGGGCATCGCCGTGGACGCAGCCTGGACCGTGCTGCGCGCCGCCCCACCGCCCGACGGCATTGCCTTCGCGACCGCGATGACAGTGACCCTGCTCATCACCTGGGTGGGGATCGGCAGTCGCACCACCCGCGCGGGTGCGCATCGCATGGTGGACGCCGCCGCCCCGGACCGGGTGTGGTCGGCAGTGCTGGCCGTGCTCCTGCTGCTGCTGGTGGCCGCGGTGGTCACGACGATCCTTGCGCGCGGCGGGGCGGTGGACTACTTCCCCTTCGGCGCGGGCCCCAGACTCGAGGACATCGCCGTCTGGCGCCGCTGAGCGACCTTCCGGGCATACCCGGAGCGTGGTTCCGGCGCCTCGGACGTTGACCTGCGAGGGTTACACTCGCCCCCGTCCCGTCCATCCGCAGCGCCCCACCCGGGGGTGAGGAGAGAACATGGCCTCGTCGTCGAAGTCAGCGCAGAGCCGCCGTGAGGCGCAGCGGGAAGCCATCCGCAAGCAGCGCCAGGCCGAGCTGCGCCGGCAGCGCACCGTGCGCTCCGTGGTCATCGCCGTGATCACCATCGCCGCTCTCGTGCTCCTGGCCGGGGCCGGATACCTCATCTACCGCTCGCTGCAGCCCGAGGGCCCGGTGGCGACGCCGCAGGGAATCCCAGAGGGCCAGGGGTACCTGACCCTGGGCGCCCCCAGCGATTCCGGCAAGCCGGTGCTGGAGGTCCACCTGGACTTCATGTGCCCCCACTGCGGCACCTTCGAGGAGGTCAACGGCGCAGACCTGCAGACCATCGTCGAGCAGGAGGAGGCGACCGTGCACCTGGTGCCCCGTCGCATCATGGACCGCTCCTCCAGCTCCGGTGACTTCTCCACCCGCTCGGCCAACGCACTGGTGTGCGTGTACGAGGACGACCCCGACAACGCCCTCGCCTTCCAGCAGGCCATGTTCGACAATCAGCCCGCGCAGGGCACCGCGGGCCTGAGCAACGAGGAGATGTGGGAGTTCGCGCAGCAGGCCGGTGCCTCCGACAGCGTTCAGAGCTGCATCGACGGCCGCACCTACCAGGGCTGGGTGCGCCAGACGGCGAACGGCTACGCCCAGGAGAAGACCTCCGGCACTCCCTACGTGGAGATCGACGGCACCGAGTTCCAGGACTGGTCCACCCCCGGCGCCCTGCTCGAGGCCGTGCGGGCCGCGGGCAACGACGCGCCCGCCCCGTCCGACGGTGGCGGGGCCTCCGACGGTGGCGGTGCCTCCGATGGCGGCCAGGGCTGACCTGGCCCCGGTAGCATGTCGGGGCCGGTTGTGATCGACCGGCCCCATCCCGCTGGAGTGGCGCAACGGTAGCGCACCTGTCTTGTAAACAGGCGGTTGCGAGTTCGAATCTCGTCTCCAGCTCTGAGAACGGCTCTGGCCGACGGCAGGGCCATCACGTGGCCGCAGCACGAGCACCGCAGGACCCAGGGCCGCGTGAGGTGCTGCCGGCAGGTGCGTGCGAGCCCCGGCGTTCCCAGCACGGTGGCCTACAGTTCGGCTGACCCAGTCAGCGAAGTCAGGAGCCGCTGTGATGCACGAGAGCACCGACGACCAGACTGCCGATGCCGGCGGGGCGGAGCGGGTGGTGTTGCTGGACGAGGACGGCACCGCGGTGGGTACGGAGCTGAAATCCGAGGTGCACACCGACCGGACCCCGCTTCACCTGGCCTTCTCCGCGCACCTGATGGCGGATGACGGCCGGGTGCTGCTGACCCGCCGCGCCCTGTCGAAGAAGACCTGGCCGGGGGTGTGGACGAACTCGCTGTGCGGGCACCCGGCACCCGGGGAGTCCACCGCCGAGGCGATCCGCCGGCGCGCCGCCCAGGAGCTGTGCATCGATCCGACGTGGCTGGGAGAGCCCGAGCCGCTCCTGCCGGAGTTCCGCTACCGCGCGGTCGATGCCAGCGGGGTGGTCGAGAACGAGATCTGCCCCGTGTTCGTCGTACGACTGCAGGTGGAGCCGGAGCAGTTGCCGGCGCCCAACCCCGAGGAGGTCGCCGAGCAGCGCTGGCTGCCCGGGGAGGACCTGGTCGCTGCGGTGCAGGCTGCGCCCTTCGTGGTCAGCCCGTGGCTCGCCCTGCACATCGCCGACGATCGCGCGCGGGAGGCGCTCAGGACAGGTGCGGCCGGCTGATCAGCCCCACCGCACCTGCGCGATGATCAGCATGGTCACCAGGAAACCGGTGAGGTAGTTCAGCCACAGGAAGCGCCGCCAGCCGGCGTTGGCCCTCTCCGCGCGCTCATCGGGCAGGGCGCGGAACGGCCAGATGTTGGCGATGTACGGCAGCATCAGCACCGCTGACAGGGAGAACAGCTCCCACGGAAGCACCAGCAGCACCGCGGCCAGGGCGTAGAGCCCCATGGACACCAGCACCGTCGCCCGCGCACCCAGCACCGTGGCGATCGACCCCAGGCCGGCGGCCCGGTCTGCGGTCACGTCCTGCACCGCCCCGAAGGCCTGGCTGGCCATCGACCAGGAGAAGAACGCCGCCAGCACCAGCACTGCCGAGGCACCCAGGCGGCCGTCCGGCAGCAGGGCACCCACCACGGCCGGGCCCACGAAATGGGTGGCCGAAGTGGCCGAGTCCAGGAACGGCACCTCCTTGAACCGCAGGCCCTCGGCGCTGTACGCCACGACCGCGACCATGGTGACCGTAAGCGCCACCGCGGAGGCGATCGTCCCCACCGCGTACAGGTAGACGAGGAAAGGCACGCAGGCGACGATGCAGGCCACCAGGATCATCCGATGGTGGCTGCGGTCCACCACCGCGCCCTCCACGCCGCCCTTGCGGGGGTTCAGCAGATCGGACTCGTAGTCGAACACATCGTTGATCCCGTACATCGCCAGGTTGTAGGGGATCAGGAAGAACAGCGTGCCGATCACCAGCGGCAGGTCGATGCGTCCGGTGGTCAGCAGCATGGCCGCTGCGAACGGGTAGGCGGTGTTCACCCAGGACAGCGGGCGTGAGGTCTGCAGCAGGGACGAGAGCAGGCTGCCGCTGCGGGCCGGAGCGCTCATCGCAGGCCTCCTTCTGCTGGGTCACGATCTTCTCGCTCATGTCCGACCGGCTCTGCTCGGAAAGGGCCGGCTCGATCAGGGTCCCGGCGCAGGAACGCCCACAGCGCGGGCAGCAGCAGGGCCACCACCAGCACGTAGGAGAAGTCCTCGATGGGCGCCAGGCCGATGTGCCAGCCGATCAGATGCTCCTGGGCGTAGGTGAACAGACCCACCGCGATCATGATCGTGTCGAACACCGCGGTGAGCACCGCCACCACGGTGAAGGCGATCAGCGAGGTCAGCAGGACACGTCGTCTGCGCCGCCGCTGCACGTGCGAGAGGGCCAGGGCCGACGCGACGGCCGCCACCGCCATCACCACCAGGTTCACGTACAGGTAGGTCATGCCGCGCCGGTCCGTCCTGCGCTGCCGGCACCGGAGGCAGCCGCTCCATCCCTGCCGCCCGCACGGGCGCAGAGCAGACGATCGGCACCCGTGGCCACCACCATCGTCAGGTGGCACAGGAACCACAGGAAGAACGGCTCCTCGATCGTCAGGTGCGGCACGATCTCGTAGCCGCTGAGATACGGGCCCTCGCCGCGCGCGAACACCCCGAGCGCGATGCACACCAGGTCCCACACCAGCAGCAGCCCCACCCCAGCCGCCTGCACTCTCAGCGCGCGCCGCCGGTCACGGAACAGGTACAGCCGGAAGCGGTGGTCCAGCAGCAGCATGCAGCCGCTGGATGCGATGATCGCCGCGAGGTAGGCCCAGGAGGTCACGAACTCCATCATGGCGCGATCCGCGGCAGGGCCGACGGCGGCAGCGGGCCGTCGCTGCGGTCGCCCCGCAGGCGCTTGAGCACGTTCTCCGCGCTGATCAGGCACATCGGCAGACCGACCCCGGGAACCGTGGTGCCACCGGCGTACAGCAGGTTCGGAACATGGCGGGAGCGGTTGGCGCCGCGCAGGAAGGCGGACTGCCGCAGCGTGTGCGCAGGGCCCAGTGCGTTGCCGCGCCAGGAGTGCAGGTCAGTCGCGAAGTCGCCGGGTCCCACGCTGTGCCGCACCACGATCCGATCGGCCAGGTCCGGCACCCCGGCCCAGTCGTTGATCTGCGCGATCGCCTGGTCCACGGCCCTCTCCACGTCGGCATCGCCTTTGCCGTCGGCCCCGCCGCGGCCCAGACCGCGGCCGGTGGGAGCATCGGGGGAGACGGGGATCAGCACGAACAGGTTCTCGCTGCCGGCCGGGGCGCTGGTGGGGTCGGTCGCGGAGCTGCGGCACACGTAGATGCTGGCCGGATCCGGGACCGTGGGCTGCGCGGCCCCGATCTGGGCGAAGTTGCGATCCCAGTCCTTCGTGAACAGCAGCGTGTGGTGGGTCAGCTGCGGGAGCGCGCCCTCCACGCCCAGCAGCGCCAGCACGGCACCGGGTCCGCTGGTGCGGCCATCCCAGTACCGCTGCGGATAGGTGGCCAGCTCCTGCGGGAGCAGACGGGTCTCGGTGTGGTGCAGATCCGCGGCGGAGACCACCACGTCCGCATCGATCTGCTCGATGCCGGCGGCGGTGCGCACCGTGACTCCGGTGGCGCGGGCGCGACTGAGGCCCGGCAGCCCGCGCGGTGCGGTGGTGCGGATGGCGGTGACCTCCGCGCCGGTGCGGATCTGGGCCCCTTCGGCACGGGCGAGGTCGGCGATCACCTCGATGATGCGGTGGAACCCCCCTTGGGGGTACTTCACACCGTCCTCCAGGTCCATCGCGCTCATCAGGTGGTACAGGCTGGGCGCGGTGCGCGGCGTGGCCGCCAGGAACACCGCCGGGTAGCCCAGGATCTGCCGCAGCCGGGTGTCCTGGACCGTACGGCTCACCAGGGAATGCAGGGACTCCAGCAGCAGCCGGCCCAGCTTCGGCAGATGCGGTAGGGAGCGCAGGGCGGTGCCCAGCGGCACCCCCGAGAAGGTGGTGTACAGGAAGGACCGGGTGGCCAGCTCATAGGTGTGCCGCGCGGAGTCCAGGTACCGCTCCAGGCGCCTGCCCGCCCCGGGCTCGACCTGCTCGAACAGTGCCACCGCCGCGGCCCGGTCCGAGCGCACGTCCAGCGGCTCGGCGTGCCCCTCGCCGTACACCCGGTACGCCGGATCGAGGTCCACCAGCTCCAGGTGGTCCTCGATGCGCTCCCCCAGGAGCTCGAAGAAGTGCTCGAAGCACTCCGGCATCAGGTACCAGGACGGCCCGGTGTCGAACACGAAGCCCTCTCGCCTGAGGCGGCCGGCCCGACCGCCCAGCTGATCCCGGGCCTCGAGCACCGTCACCCGGTGGCCGTCCCGCGCCAGCAGGGCCGCGGTGGCGAGCCCCGCGATCCCCGCACCGATCACGATCACCCGTGCCATCAGCGATTCCTCCCGTCGGGCCTGCGCGCTCGCAGGCCACGGCCCCGCTCCTGCAGAGCGGCCCGCGCGATGATCGCGGCCTTCTGGGCGTCGGGGATGCGCACCCGCCCCGTCCGCAGCTCCTCGGCGTCGGTCGCGGCCAGGCGGTCGGTGAGAGCGGCGAACAGGTCGTGGACCGCGCGCACCGCGGTGCGACTGGAATCCGGCAGCAGCACGATCGCCTCCCGGGCTGCGGCGAGGTCCGCCTGGATGTCGATCAGCAGCTCATCCTTCTGCTGGTCGGTGAGGGTGGCCGGGTCCACTCCGGGGAAGTAGCTGCGTCCGCGACCCACCGCGTCTGCCCGCAGATCCCGCAGGAAGTTCACCTTCTGGAAGGCCGCGCCGAGGCGTCGGGCGCCCTCGAGCAGCGCCGGGGAGGGGGCGACGGGCACGGGGGAGCGGTCGGTGGTGAACACGTGCAGGCACATGAGCCCCACCACCTCCGCGCTGCCGTACACGTACTGCGCGAAGGAGAAGGGATCGTGCTCGCTGACGGTGAGGTCCGCGCGCATGGAGGCGAAGAACGGGCGGGTCAGTTCAGAGCCGATGCCGCAGGCGCGGGCGGTGCGAGCGAAGGCGTGCACCACCAGATCGCTGCTGAACCCGCTGGCCAGTGCCTGTTCGGTGCGCGTCTCGTAGTCATCCAGTGCTGCGGCGATGGCATCCGGTTCCAGCCCGCACCCCTCGGCGGCGCCGTCGACGATCTCGTCGGCCACCCGCACCAGTGCGTAGACGGAGCGCACCCGGCCCCGCACCGGGGTGCCCAGCAGCCGGGTGGAGGAGCCGAAGCTGGTGGAGTACGCATCGATCACCCGGTCCGCCGCACGCACGGCCGCAGCGGTGTATGCGCGGGCGTCGAGGGCCGCCTGGGGATGGGGCACGGGAGGCTGCTGGATCACCTGGGCGCTCCGATCTCCTCGGCGAGGCGGCGCAGTGTGCTGCCCAGTGGATCGGGGAGCTGCGCCGGTCCGATGTGCTGCTGTGCCTGATGGGCGTGCCGCCGGATCTGCTCGCTCGTCGCATCCAGGGCCCCGCACCGTGTGAGCAGCTCCCGCATGGACACGGTGATGCCGGCCAGATCTGCATCGGTGGCGACGGCCGAGCGGGCCAGCAGCTCGCGCACCTCCGCCGCTTGAGGAGACATCAGTGCGGAGGCCATGAGGTAGGTGTGCTTGCCCTCACGAAGGTCACCGCCCACGGGTTTGCCGGTGCTCTCCTGGTCGCCGAACACTCCCTGCACGTCGTCCTCGAGCTGGTAGGCCATGCCCAGCTGGGTGCCGATCCGCCCGACGGCCTGGACCTGCTCGGTCTCAAGACCCGCCAGCAGAGCACCGGACATCAGCGGTGCCTGGAACGTGTACACGGCGGTCTTCAGCTCGGCGGTGCGCAGCGCCTCGCTGCGCAGGTCGGCGGGGCCGGCATCGCCACCTGCCGGAGCGAGGGCCAGCTCCACGTCCAGCAGCTCGCCCAGGGTGGTGGTCACCACCGTGTCGTGCAGGATCCGCTGGAGCTGCTCCCGCTCGGGGGCCTGCACCTCAGCCGTGCCGGCCAGCAGCAGACGGTACGCGGCGGCCAGGGCCAGATCGCCGGCCAGGATGCTGCGGGAGTACCCCCGGTGGATGGCTGACTCTCCGGACATTCCGCGCGAACGCGCGCCCGCGGCGTGCGAGGCGTGCAGGGAGGGACGCCCGTAGCGCATGTCGTCGCGGTCGATCACGTCGTCGTGCAGGATGAACGCCGCGTGCAGCAGCCCGTACACGGCGGCGACCGCGGCCACCGCATCGGCCGTCGCAGCAGACGGCCCGCGCTCACCGACGTGCGCGGCCAGCACCACCAGGCGTGAGCGCAGGCGCTTCCCACTGCGCGTGTGGGTGAGGACCTCTTCCCACAGGGAACGCCCGTGATCGCCGGCTCCCTGGCCGCAGTCCTGCTGTGTGCGCACGAACCGCTCCAGGGTGGAATCCACTGCTGCCAGGTCGATGGCGTCGAGGCCCAGATAGTTCACTGGGTTAGTCAACCATATGCCGGGCGGAGGCCACCGAGGCTCCTCCCAGGCGCGGGAGGCGCCTCCCTCCAGCTCGCAGCGCACTGTTCTGAGCAGGCAAGCAGCTCTACCGGGTGCTGCGTTCAGATGGCGTTGGTGGCGTCCTCGTCACTGATCACCGGCATGGCGGTGGTGGTGGTCATCGGCTCACCCTCGGGGGAGAGCGGTCGCACCTTCAGCCAGTAGTAGCCGTGCGAGCCCAGCATGATCGTGAGGGTGCCGTCCTCGCTCACGGCAGGGAACTCATGGCCTCCGAACAGGTCGCGCACAGTGCGGCGGGCAAGGCCGCCCAGATCGAGGGTCGCGGTCACCGGCTGCGAGGACAGGTTGAACACGCACAGCAGGGTCTCGGCGTGGGAGTCCGCCTCCTCGCCGTACTCGGCGCCGTCGTAGGTGCGGGTGAAGGCCAGCACCCGGTCCGAGTCCGCGGGAATGTTCCGGTAGGCACCCATGCCGAAGGCCTCGTGCTCCCGCCGCACCGCCAGCATCCACCGCACGAAGTGCAGCAGCGAGCCGGAGTGGGCCATCTCCGCCTCCACGTTGGTGGTGGAGTAGTGGTACACCAGCGACTGGATCACCGGCAGGTACAGCTTGCCCGGATCGGTGATCTCGCTGAACCCGGCGTTGCGGTCCGGGGTCCACTGCATC
The DNA here is from genome assembly GCF_025143785.1 of Brachybacterium sp. p3-SID1565. Classification (NCBI taxonomy): domain Bacteria; kingdom Bacillati; phylum Actinomycetota; class Actinomycetes; order Micrococcales; family Dermabacteraceae; genus Brachybacterium; species Brachybacterium sp. p3-SID1565. Next base: position 36,131 of record NZ_JAMBDS010000013.1, on the reverse strand, counting down.
GGCGTGCGCACCGCATCGCGGTCCTCCAGCCAGATGTTGTCCCCCATGCCGATTTCGTCACCGTAGTAGAGGAAGGGGGAGCCGGGCAGGGACAGCAGCAGGGCGTGGATCAGCTCCAGCTCGGAGCGGGAGTTGTCCAGCAGCGGCGCCAGGCGGCGACGGATGCCGATGTTGGCCCGCATGCGCGAATCGGGGGCGTACCAGCCGAGCATCGCCGAGCGGTCCTCGGGGGAGACCATCTCCAGGGTGAGCTCGTCGTGATTGCGCAGGAACGTGCCCCACTGGGCGCCGGGGGGGATCTCCGGGGTGTCGGCCATGATGTCGATGATGTGGCGGGCCGAGCCCTCCCGCAGCGCGTAGAAGATGCGCGGCATCACCGGGAAGTGGAAGCACATGTGGCACTCGGGCCGGTCCTCGGTACCGAAGTACTCCACCACGTCCTGGGGCCACTGGTTGGCCTCGGCGATGATCACCTTGCCCGGCCAGTGCTCGTCCACGAACGCCCGCAGCTCCGCCAGGAAGTCGTGGGTGGCCGGCAGGTTCTCCCCGTCGGTCCCCTCCTCCTCGAACAGGTAGGGGATGGCGTCGGCGCGGAACCCGTCGATCCCCTTGTCCAGCCAGAAGCGCACCACGTCGAGCACGGCCTCGCGCACCTTGGGGTTCTCGAAGTTGAGATCCGGCTGGTGGGAGAAGAAGCGGTGCCAGAAGAACTGGCGGCGCACCGGGTCGAAGGTCCAGTTCGACTCCTCGGTGTCCACGAAGATGATCCGCGCTTCCTGGTACTTCTCGTCGGTGTCGGACCACACGTAGAAGTCGCCGAAGGGGCCCTCCGGGTCCGAGCGTGACTCCAGGAACCAGGGGTGCTTGTCGGAGGTGTGGTTCAGCGGCAGGTCGATGATCACGCGGATGCCGCGACGGTGCGCCTCGGAGACCAGGCGCTCGAAGTCCGTGATCGAGCCGAACTCGGGCAGCACGGCCTCGTAGTCGGAGATGTCGTACCCGCCGTCGCGCAGGGGGGAGGCGAAGAACGGCGGCAGCCACAGGCAGTCGATGCCCAGCCACTGCAGGTAGTCGAGGCGATCGATCAGGCCGCTGAAATCACCGGTGCCATCGCCGTTGCCGTCCGCGAAGGCGCGCACCAGCACCTCGTAGAACACGGCCTTTCGGTACCAGTGGGGGTCGTAGTCGACGCCCGGTCCCTGCGGCGAGAACTGGGTGGCGTTCAGGGCCATAGCCTGCTCCTTCGATCGTCTGCGCGGCAGGCCCCAGCGTAGTGGAGGCGGTGGTGGGCGGCGGCCCCGTCCGGTGGTAGGTTCAGGCCGTGCCACACGCGGTTCTCGCAAGGCCCGGCAGTTCCCCCGCCCGCATCGCGGTCGCCGGGGCCGGGGCCGTACTGATGGGCGGGACCGCTCTTCTGATGCTCCCGGTCTCTTCCGCTGATGGAACCTGGACCGGTCTGGTGGACAGCTTGTTCACGGCGGTCTCGGCGATGTCGGTGACGGGCCTGGTGGTGCTGGACCCCGCCCATTGGACGACCTTCGGGCAGGTGGTGATCCTGCTGCTGATCCAGATCGGGGGAACCGGGGTGATGACCCTGGCCACTCTCCTGGGACTGGTGACGATGCGTCGGTTGGGCCTGCGCGCACGGGTGACCGCGGGCAAGGAGATCCATGCCGAACTGGGCGACGCGGGCGCGGTGGTGCGAGGCATCGTGGTCACCTCCCTCCTCATCGAACTGGTGGTGGCCGCGATCCTGTTCACCGCCTTCGCCCTGCGTGACGGGCTTCCCGTGCTGCCAGCGGCGGGCAGTGCCGTCTTCCACGCGGTCTCCGCGTTCAACAACGCCGGGTTCTCCCCGCACAGTGACAGTCTGATCCGGTATGCCGACGATCCCCTGGTGGCGCTGACGCTCGCCGCGGCCGTGGTGGCCGGGGGGCTCGGCTTCCCCGTGATCGCCGAATTGCTGCGACGACGGCACGGCCCCCGGCACTGGACGCTGACCACGAAACTCGTGCTCACCGGCACCCCTATCCTGCTGCTGGCCGGGCTGGTGACCACACTGCTGACCGAGCACTCCAACCCCGGCACCCTCGGGCCGATGGACTGGCCGCAGAAGGTGCTCAACGCCCTGCTGCACTCGGTGTTCAGCCGCACGGCCGGGTTCAACTCGGTGGACGTGGGCGCGATGCGGGAGGAGACCTGGTTGAGCACCGTCATCCTCATGCTCATCGGCGGTGGCCCCGCCGGGACCGCCGGCGGTCTGAAGATCACCACGGTGCTGATCCTGGTGCTCACCATCCGCAGCGAACTGCGCGGCGACAGCCACGTCATCGCCTTTGGCAAGAGGCTCCCGCAGGGGGTGAACCGGCAGGTGGTGACCGTGGTGGGGCTGATGTCGATCATGCTGCTGGGGGCCACCGCCGCGCTGATGGCCCTGGAGGACCACCCCCTCGACCGGGTGCTGTTCGAGGTGGCCTCGGCGATCTCCACCACCGGCCTGTCCACCGGGATCACCCCGCAGCTCAGCGATGCGTCCTGCCTGATCCTCGCCCTGCTCATGTTCGTGGGGCGGGTGGGCCCCATCTCCCTGGGCACCGCCCTGGCACTACGGCCTCGGCCCCTGCTGTACGAACCACCGAAGGAGCGACCCCTCATTGGCTAATCGAACGCCATCGGCCCATCGAACCCTGCTGTCCCGCCGCGATCCGAAGGATGAGGAGCACCATGTGCGCAGTGTCGTGGTGCTGGGGCTTGGCCGGTTCGGCTCCGCTCTCGCGGTCGAACTGACGCGCCTGGGGGTCGAAGTCCTGGGGGTCGACCAGGATGAGACCGTGGTGCAGGACCACGACGGGCGTCTCACCCATGTGGTGCGGGCGGACATCACCCGCGAAGAGGTGCACTCCCAGCTCGGGGTGCGCGATGCCGACCGGGTGGTCGTCGCGGTCGGCGGCCGCCTGGAAGCCAGCGTGCTGGCGTGCTCCCACCTCCTGCGGGCAGGAGTCGAGGACCTCTGGGCGAAGGCCGAATCGGCCGACCACGCGCAGATCCTCGACCAGCTCGGGGTGGCCCACGTGATCAAACCCCAGCATGAGACCGGGCAACGGGTCGCGCACCGGATCGCGGATCGGGCCGAGGAATGGGTGACCTACGGGCGGGGGTTCGCCATGGGCCTGTTCCCCGTCCCCAACCGTCTGCTGCACCGCACCGCGGCCGATGCCCGCATCGCGGAACGCTTCGATGTGCGCCTGATCGCCCGCTGCCCGGCCGGGCGGGACTGGGAGTACGTCTCCCTGCAGACCACGTTCAACCCAGGTGATCAGTTGATCGTCGCCGGGCAGGAGGCGAACCTGGAGCGCTTCGGCCGCTTGGACTGAGGTCGCGGTCCGTGCTTGCCGTGCCGCTGTCGGTCGGCGGAATCTGCCAGTCGATCTGCTGGCCGCCCTGCTGGGCCAGCAGTTCGTTGACCCGCGAGAACGGCCTGGAACCGAAGAACCCGCGGGAGGCCGACAGGGGGCTTGGGTGGGGGCTCGCGACGTAGGGGACCGCTCCCAGCATCGGCACCAGGGACTGGGCGTCCTTCCCCCACAGCAGCGCCACCAGGGGCCCGCCGCGGGCCACCAGTGCACGGATCGCGAGCTCGGTGATCTCCTCCCAGCCGCGCCGGCGGTGCGACCCGGGGGAGCCGGGCCTCACGGTGAGCACCCGGTTCAGCAGCAGCACCCCCTGCTCCTGCCAGGCGGTGAGGTCACCGTGCGCGGCGGGCGGGATGCCCAGATCCGCCTGCAGCTCGGAGTAGATGTTCGCAAGGCTGCGGGGCAGGGGACGCACGTGCTCCTCGACGGCGAACGAGAGCCCGATGGGATGCCCGGGAGTGGGGTACGGGTCCTGCCCCACGATCAGCACCTTCACCTCGGCGAGAGGACGGGTGAAGGCCCTCAGCACGTGCTCGCCTTGGGGCAGGTACCCGCGACCGGAGGCGGCCTCCTCGCGCAGGAAGTCACCTAGGGCATGGATCCGCTGCTCGGCGGGGGAGAGGGCCTCGGCCCAGTCGGGAGCGATGATCTGGGCGAGCGGCTTCGGCATGGCGACAGTGTTCCATGCTGGCCGGAGCGGTGATGCGTGTCCCACCACGGGGTTCGACGAGGCCCGGCGCGCCGCTGCGGGAGCGAGCCGCCGCCCGCGTACGCTCCACCCATGCCCCCCGCCGATGCGCACTCCGATCACCCGTCCCGCCCTGAGGGCGCAGGGGAGGAGCTGTCCGAGCGGGACCGGCGCATCCTCGAACTGGAGTCGCGCACCTTCCGCTTCGTGGGCACCAAGGAGCGCGTGATCCGCGAGCAGCTGGCCATGTCCCGCACCGCCTACTACGTGCGGCTGAACGCCCTGCTGGACGACCCGGCAGCACTGCGCGCCGCCCCTGCCCTGGTGAACCGCCTGCGGGACCGGCGCACCTCGGCCGACGACCTCTCCACCGCAGCTCCGGACCACAGGGTGGCCTGAGCAGGCGTGTGCTCCCACCCCCTGCCGGTCCGAACGGGTTTAATAGGCCCGTGGCCGATACCCAGTACCCGTACCCGCCCGATCGATTCGACGACGAGGCCGATGCCGCGACGTTCCACGGTGCGCACCGCGCCGAGGAGCCGTTCTGGCGTCAGAACCTCATCTACCTCGTCATCATCGCGGCGGCCTTCGTGACGCTGCTGGTGCTGCTGTTCCTGATCGGAGGCATGGGCAGGGACGGCGACGACCGCGCGAGCGACCCCACCTCGCCCGCCGCATCGGAGACCACCGAGGAGGCTCCTGCGGAGGAGGAGGGCGCCGAGGGCGAGGAGGAGGCCCCGGCCCCCGAACCCGATCGCTCCATCCCGGTGATGGTCATCAACGCCGGCGGCATCAATGGGATGGCCGGCGCCTGGCGCGACTCCCTCGAGGGCTCCGGCTGGGAGCAGGTGAGCATCGGCACCGCCGACAACGTGCAGCAGGAACCGGTGGTGTTCTACCGCGACGAGGCCGATGCCGAGACCGCCCAGGCCCTGGCCCAGGAGGTCGGTGCCGGTGAGGCCCGACAGAGCGACGAGTACGAATCGCGCATCACCTTCGTCGCCGTGACCGAGCCGGGAAGCGGAGGCCAGGAGGGTGAGGGCGGGAACGACGGCTGATCGAGCGGTCGCTGATCGACTGTTCCCCGATGTGCCGGCCTCGGCCCTGGGTCGAGAGTTAGCACTCTCGGGTCGAGAGTGCTTATGATGAGCTGGCACTCACCGGCCGTGAGTGACAGCGCCTCCCGAGGCACGGATCCGCGGCCGGCGAAGGCCTGATCGGGGGCGCTCGCGCCCGCCGACCACGAACATTCCGGCCCCGTGAGGGGCCCGGGGCCGTGGGACATGAACACGGCTGCGGGTCTCGTCCGTCGCGGGCACAGGGTCGGGTGGACACCACACCACACGGGAGAGATTCCACACATGGCCAAGCTCATCTCTTACGACGAGGAGGCCCGGCGCGGTCTCGAGCGGGGAATGAACCAGCTCGCTGACGCCGTCAAGGTCACCCTCGGCCCCAAGGGCCGCAACGTCGTGCTCGAGAAGTCCTGGGGCGCCCCCACCATCACCAACGACGGCGTCTCCATCGCCAAGGAGATCGAACTCGACGACCCGTACGAGAAGATCGGCGCGGAGCTCGTCAAGGAGGTCGCCAAGAAGACCGACGACATCGCGGGCGACGGCACCACCACCGCCACCGTCCTGGCCCAGGCCCTGGTCAAGGAGGGCCTGCGCAACGTCGCCGCCGGCGCCAACCCCATCGCTCTGAAGCGCGGCATCGACAAGGCCGTCGCGGCCGTCTCCGAGACCCTGCTGTCGCAGGCCAAGGAGGTCGACACCAAGGAGCAGATCGCAAACACCGCCGCCATCTCCGCGGCCGACCCGGCCATCGGCGAGCTCATCGCCGAGGCGCTGGACAAGGTCGGCAAGGAGGGTGTGATCACGGTCGAGGAGTCCAACACCATGGGCCTCGAGCTGGAGCTCACCGAGGGCATGCGGTTCGACAAGGGCTACATCTCGCCCTACTTCGTCACCGACGCCGAGCGCCAGGAGACCGTGCTCGAGGATCCGTACATCCTGCTGATCAGCTCGAAGATCTCCACCGTCAAGGACCTGCTGCCGCTGCTGGAGAAGGTCATCCAGTCCGGCAAGCCGCTGGCGATCATCGCCGAGGACGTCGAGGGCGAGGCCCTGGCGGTGCTGGTGGTCAACAAGCTGCGCGGCTCCTTCAAGTCCGTGGCCGTCAAGGCCCCCGGCTTCGGCGACCGCCGCAAGGCGATGCTGGAGGACATGGCCATCCTCACCGGTGGCCAGGTTATCTCCGAGGAGGTCGGCCTCAAGCTGGAGACCGCCGGTCTCGAGCTGCTGGGCCAGGCCCGCAAGGTCGTCGTCACCAAGGACGAGACCACCATCGTCGAGGGCGCGGGCGATGCCGAGCGCATCGCCGGTCGGGTCAAGCAGATCCGCACCCAGATCGAGGGTTCGGACTCCGACTACGACCGCGAGAAGCTCCAGGAGCGCCTGGCGAAGCTGGCCGGCGGCGTGGCCGTCATCAAGGCCGGTGCCGCCACCGAGGTGGAGCTGAAGGAGCGCAAGCACCGCATCGAGGATGCCGTGCGCAACGCCAAGGCTGCTGTGGAGGAGGGTGTCGTCGCCGGTGGCGGCGTGGCCCTGCTGCAGGCCGGCAAGGACACCTTCGACAAGCTCACCCTCGAGGGTGACGAGGCCACCGGTGCCAACATCGTGAAGGTGGCCGTGGAGGCCCCCCTCAAGCAGATCGCGATCAACGCCGGTCTCGAGGGCGGCGTCGTGGCCGAGAAGGTCAAGAGCCTGCCCGTGGGCGAGGGCCTGAACGCCGCCACCGGCGAGTACGAGGACCTGCTGGCTGCCGGCATCCTCGACCCGGTGAAGGTCACCCGCTCCGCTCTGCAGAACGCCGCCTCCATCGCCGGCCTGTTCCTCACCACCGAGGCCGTCGTGGCCGACAAGCCGGAGCCCGTCAAGGCTCCCGCCGGTGGCGACGACATGGGCGGCATGGGAGGCATGGGCGGCATGATGTGATCAGCCCCCGCGGCTGATCGCCTCGCCCGAGCGACCGCGAGAAGCCCCGGTTCCCGGAAGGGAGCCGGGGTTTTTCGCTGCCTGTGGGTGCTCCTCGGCCGGCGCCGTGCACGAGCGGATGCCGCAGTGCCGACCGCGTGCGATGCAGACCGCGTGCGATGCCGTCCGCGTGCGTTGCGGAACCGGCGTCGGGCATGCTGGAGGCATGCTCCTTGCATCGCCTCACGCCGCTGCCCTGTCCGTGCTCACCCAGAACATCCGCATGCAGCATCCGCAGACGGCTCCGGGCCAGGCGGATCACTGGGGCGACCGGGCTCCGGTGCTGCGCGATCTTCTGCGTCGTGCCGATGCCGACGTCGTGGGCACCCAGGAGGTGACCTGGCCCCAGCTCCCGGTGCTCGAGGAGGCGCTGGGCTCCACGCACCTGCGTCTGGGGTTCGGTCGCGAGGGCGGGGCGCGAGGTGAGCACTGCCTGCTCCACCTGCGGCGGGACCGCTTCGAGGTGCAGGACTGGGACCAGTTCTGGCTATCCCCGACCCCGGCGACCATCGGATCGGTGGGCTGGGACGCCCACATCACCCGCGTCGCGGTGTGGGCCCGCGTGCGGGACCATGCTGCGGATGCAGAGCTGGTGCTGGCCGTGACGCACCTGGATCACGCCGGGGAACTGGCGCGAGCGGAGAGTGCCGGGCTCATCGCCAACAAGCTGCGCGAGGTGGCCGGGGATGCGGCACCGATCGTGCTGATCGGGGACTTCAACGCCCCCGCGGGGGACTCCGTCCCTTGGCGACGCCTGAGGGATGCCGGGTTCGTCGACACGCATGACGCGGCCGAGCACATCGCCGGCGAGGACATCGGCACCTACACCGACTACGGTCCCGCGGTGCCCGGCGGGCAGCGCATCGACTGGATCATGGCCCGTGGGCTGGGGGTTCACGCCTATGCCGCCCACGACCACGTGATCGACGGGGTGCATGCGAGCGACCACGCCGGTGTGCAGGCGATCGTGGAGGTGGCTCCCTCGGCCTGAGACGGGCCGAGGGCCCTGCACCGGGCGGTGCAGGGCCCTCGAAAGGGCATGCGAGGTCTCAGCGAAGGGTCTCGCCGTGATCGTTGCCGTCCATCAGGCCGTCCTCGCGGCGCGGATCGCTGCGCGGTACGTCGCCGTCGCGACCCAGGCCATCATCCCGGCGGGTGTCGCGGTCGCTGCCCAGCAGGCCGTCGTCAGGGCCGGGGTTGCCGTCCCTGGCAGGGCCGTCGGCGCGATGGGCGCCCCCGCGCGAGTCCACGCCGCCGAGGCCGCCGTCCCGACGGTCGTCGTCGAGCAGTCCGCCGTCACGACGATCCCGGTCGCGGTCGAGCAGGCCGTCCTTGTCGTGGTGGTCGTCGTCCCGACCCAGGACGCCGCCGTCGTCACGACGGCTGCCGTCGGCGTCGCGGTCCAGCACCCCGCCGTCGCGGCGATCACGGTCGCGGTCGAGCAGGCCGTCGTCATCGCGGTGGTCTCGGTCGCGATCCCCGTCGCCGTCCCGATCACGATCCGTCTCGTAGCCCTCGGCCAGGCGCTCCTCGGCCTGGCGCTGGCGGCTCGCGGAGCCGTCCTCGTTCCTGGACCCCTCCTGCTCGGCCAGGGAGATCACGTTGGGATCGTCCTCGACGTCGTAGTCAGGATCGATGGTCGCATCGCGGTCCACACCGCGCTCGACGTCACCGCGATCGCGACCGTCGCGGTCGCGGTCGCCGAGATCGCGATCGTCGAGGTCCCGGTCCCGATCGGCGCGGGGTGAGGTGTCACGGTCCTGTCCGTACCGCTCCGCCTCGTCGCGCTCCGCCGAGGAGCGGCCGTCGAGGCGGTCGTCCTCACGGCCCAGCAGGTCGCGGTCACCGGCGCGGCGACCGTCGGCATCACGGCTGTCGGGGTCGCGGCCGTCGAGGTCCTCGCGGAGCTCGCGGTCGGCATCGGCATGGCGCATGCCTGCGGGGGGCAGGGGGCCGCTGCGGCCGTCGTTGGTGGGCTGAGTCATCGTGGTCCTCCTCCTCAGGGTGAGCGCCCCGCAGTGAGGGGCGTCACAATCAGTGCGGCCCAGCGTATCCGTCCGGCTCCGAGTTGTCAGTGCCTTCGCTGGGAGTCCGTCACCTGCCCGGGATCACCCGAACGGGTTCCACCAGCGGCCGTTGCCCAGCACCACCAGGGCGATCGAGGCTGTGAGCACCAGCAGCGACCCGATCATCACCAGCACATCGCGCGTGCGGAGCGGTCGCTGGTCGTACCAGGTGCGCCCCCTGCCGCGACCGAAGCCGCGCAGCTCCATGGCTGCGGCCACCGACTCGATCCGGTCGAAGGCCCCCAGCAGCAGCGGCATGAGCGTCGAGGTCAGATTGCGGATCCGCGTTCCCAGCCCTACGCGACGGGTCACCTCCAGACCTCGCGCCTGCTGCGCCTGGGAGATGGTGCGGAAGTCCCGCTGCACATCAGGGATGTACCGCAGGGCCAGGGAGACCGCATAGGCAGCTCGGTAGGGCACCCCGATGCGACTCAGAGAAGAGGCGAACTCCGGTGGCCGCGTGGTGGTGATGAACAGCAGCACCCCTGGCAGCACCGCGAAATACTTCAGTGTGACGACCAGCTGGTAGAACAGCTGCTCAGCGGTCAGGTCCCACCGCCACGGGCCGTCCAGCAGCAGGGTGCGGGAGTCGAACAGCTGCGGCCCGTAATCGGGGGCGAACAGGAAGATCAGCAGGTTGTTCAGGACCATGAAGATCGCGATCAGCCACAGCACCACTGCGAGGTCGCGCAGCCGCACCCGGGAGACGCCCCACAGCACCATCGACAGCACGGACAGCCCCAGCAGGTAGCGGGCATCGAAGCTGATCATCGCCCCCACCACCAGCGCGATCACCAGCACCAGCTTGGACACCCCGGTCAGCGTGTGCAGCCAGCCCCGGCGGGGCACGTACCCCAGCAGCGGCGCGCTCATCGCGCCGCTCCCTGCCCGGGCACCAGTCCTGCGCGCTGCTCCCGATCTGCCTGCACGAAGCGGTGCACCAGCCGCACCGGGTCCCCGATCCCGCAGCGCTGGGCGAGGGTGAACAGTCCCGTGGTCACCAGGTCGGCGTTCGCGGTGAGCTCCTCGTCGGTCAGGGCGGCGGCCGGATCGGTATCCGCCAGCAGGCGGCCTCCGCTCATCACCAGCACCCTGTCGGTGTACTCCAGTGCCAGGTGCATGTCGTGGGTGATCAGCACGACCGTGGTGCCCAGCTCGTTGATGCGGGTCAGGAAGTCCATGAACTCGCTGTAGTGCGCGTAGTCCTGCCCGGCCGTCGGCTCGTCCAGGATCAGCACCTGCGGGTCAAGGGCCAGGATCGAGGCGATCGTGACCCGCTTCTTCTGGCCGTGGCTGAGGGCGGAGACGGGCCAGGAGCGGAACGGCCGCAGACCGCACACCTCCAGCACCCGCGCGGTGCGCGCGGCGATCTCCTGCTCGTCCAGGCCCCGGGCCCGCATGCCCAGTTCGATCTCCTCGGTGATCAGGGGCCGGGAGATCATCTGGCCCGGCTCCTGCAGCACGAAGCCGACCTGTGCACCGCGCTCGGCGATGCTCCAACGGGCCGCATCGACCGATCCGATGCGCACCACACCTTCCGTGGCCTTCTCGAATCCGCAGATCACGCGGGCCAGGGTGGACTTGCCGGCACCGTTGGAGCCCAGCACCCCGATCATCTCGCCGCTGCGCACGCGCGCGCTCACACCCTCCAGTGCGCGGGTGCCGAGCGCATCACCCGGGCGGGGCAGCACGCAGCCCACGCCGTCGAGCTCCAGTGCGGCGGGGCGGCCCGCCGCGGGGCCCACCGGTGGTGTCCCGACCGCGGCCACCCATTGCCGCACCGCCGCGACCTGCCGCTCGTCCAGCTGCATCGCGCCCAGGTCCGACGGGCGCTGCTCGGCTCGAGCGGGAGCCCCGGCCAGGCGCAGCGCGGCCAGGTGCAGGGGCGGGCGGATCCCGTGCTGCTCCAGCAGGCCGGAGACCAGCACCTCGTCCGGGGGCGCATCGGCCACGATGCGGCCGTGGGCCATCAGCACGATGCGGTCCACCGGGCGGTGCAGCACGTCCTCCAGCCGGTGCTCGACGATCACCACGGTGCGGCCGTGGTCGCGGTGCAGCCGGTCGATCAGCTCCACCGCCGAACGACCCGCCGCCGGGTCCAGGTTGGCCAAGGGCTCGTCGAACAGCAGCACCTCGACGTCGTCCACCAGCACCCCGGCCATCGCCACGCGCTGCTTCTGCCCGCCGGAGAGCTCGTGGGGGGAGGCGGTCAGACGGTCCTCGATCTGGGCGATCGATGCGGCCTTCCGCACCCGGTCGGGCATCTGCCCGTGGGGGACCTGCTGGTTCTCCAGGCTGAAGGCGATGTCCTCACCCACCGTCAGGCCCACGAACTGGCCGGAGGTGTCCTGCAGGACGGTGCCGACGTGCCGCGAGGTCTCCACCAGCGGCACGGCGCCCGGATCGTTGCCGCACACCCGGACGGTGCCGGTGGCGGTCCCGCGGTGATGGTGGGGGATCAGACCGTTGAGCACCGAGAGCAGGGTCGACTTGCCCGACCCGGACGCCCCGATGATCGCCACCTTCTCGCCACGCCTGATCTCCAGGTCGATGTGGTGCAGGGTGGGTTCGGACTGCGCGCGGTACTGGAAGCAGTACCCGCGCAGTTCGATGATCGGGTCGGTGGGCCGATCCACCGGCAGTGCCGGGTCGGCGGTGGTCACGACTCGACCGTGAGGGACCCGGTCCTGGTGCGGGTGCGGGCGTAGACAGCGAGGATCAGGGTGCCCAGCACCGCGGTGGTGATGGTGTTGGCGGCGAATGCCACTGCGCCCTGGGCCCACACCTTCCCGGCGGGCTCGGAGTAGATCAGCACATCGCCCAGCGGTGCGATCAGCAGCCAGGCCGCCGCGTGGGCCACCGCCACCGCCGCCACGAAGCGCAGGGCGGTCGCGGCGGAGAACTCGCCGTCGTGGATCCGGTGGCGCAGCAACAGGAGCGCGACCACCAGGCCGAACACGCCGGAGGCCAGCTCCCAGCTGAACCAGATGCCGTAGCCGGTGACGTCGATCAGCAGGTGGCCGATCAGTCCGACCAACAGTCCGACCCAGGGGCCGTAGAGCACGGCCAGCACCGCGAGGATCGCGTACTGGATGGAGATGGAGGTGTTGGGGATCGGGGTGGGGATGGCCACGAAGCGGCCGAGGACGAAGAACAGGGCGGCGCCGATGCCGATGGCGACGACCTGGACGACGGGGGAATGGGAGCGGGACATGGCTACCTCTGCTGGGGACGGGGCTGGTCGAGGGGGCGGGGAGAGGATCGGGATCAGGGGGCCGGCTCGAGCCTCACCTTCCAGGAAGTGCCGGTGCCCAGGGAGAAGGCTCGCGCGTAGTGACCACGATTGATGGCCACCGCCATCCGGTCCAGGGAGTTCACGTACAGCAGCGACTCTCCCACCTCCACGTCCGCGAAGCTGCGGGCGTAGGTCATCTGTGCGGCGTGCACCACGGCGTCGTAATGGCTCACCCGCACCGTGACCCGACCACCGTGGCCGATGCCGAGCTCCCGGAACAGCTCCCGGGGGATGGACGTCCACAGGGACCCGTACCGCACATCGAGGGTGTCGATGGTGCCGTGGACACCGCCGCCATCGGCCCGAGGCTCCACCAGGGGCAGGGAGACCAGTTCCTCGAGCGGCACCGCGGGCCCCACCTGCTCGTAGGTGATCGCTCCGGAAGCGAGGCGGGCCCCGGTGTAGGCGTAGATGTCGCGACCGTGGAAGGTGTAGGACTCCTCGGAGCCCGCCCGGCGGTTCACCGTCTCGTCGATCAGGCGCAGCTCGGTGATGCCGAAGATGCTGTGCAGATGGGTGAGGGTGCCGTTGTCGGGCGTGACCACGAGGTGGCCGCTGCGGGTGCGGGCCACCACGCTCAGGCGGTCCGAGCCCACGCCGGGATCGACGACGGAGACGAACACCGTTCCTGCCGGCCAGTAGGAGATCACCTGGGCCAGCCGGTAGGAGCCCTCCCAGATGTCGTAGGGAGGGATGTTGTGGGTGAGGTCGTGGATGCGAAGACCCGGGTCGACAGCGACGGCCACGCCGTACATGGCGCTGACCGCACCGTCGTCGAGGCCGAAGTCGGATTGCAGGACGAGGGGGTGCACCCGAGCATTATCCCCACATCGCGGCAGGTGACGCCCGTTCATATCGCCAGATGAACGGGCAGCTCAGGCGGCGGTGCCGTTGCAGGGCCGGAGTCTCAGACCGCAGTGAGCCCCCAGGCCTCGGCCAGCAGCTCCAGGCCGCGCAGTCGGTCTGCCGGATCGAAGTGGTAGGCGGTGAGGATCAGCTCGTCGGCCCCGGTGGTGGTCACGATCTGCTCGAGCTGATCGACCACGGTGGCGGGCGAGCCCACGGCCCGGATGGAGAGGGTCTGGTCCACCTGGGAGATCAGATGCTCCGGGGCCACCTCCCCGATCGGGCGCGGCGGTTGGATCTTCTGCCGCTGCCCGGTGACCACGCCCAGGAACATCTGCTGCAGCGTGGTGAACTGTCGCTGCGCCTCCTCGTCGGACTCGGCCACCACCAGGTTCACCCCCACCATGGTGCGCGGTGCGGAGATCTGGGCGGAGGGGGCATCGGCATCGAAGTTGTCGCGGTACACCTCCAGCGCATGCAGGTACTGGAACGGGGCGAAGTGGGAGGCCACCGAGAACGGCATCCCCAGCTGGGCGGCCAGCCGGGCCCCGTTGGCGGTGGAGCCCAGGATCCACATCGGCACCTCGGTGCCCTTGGCCACCGACGCGCTGATGGGCAGACCACCGGTGGGCTCGTTGCGAGACCAGTCCCGCATCTGCTCCACCGCGGCGATGAAGGCATGCGGCTCCGCCGAGGTGCGGGCCAGCAGCTGTGCGGTGAGCTGATCGGTGCCCGGCGCGCGGCCCAGACCCAGGTCGATGTGGTCCCCGTGGAACTGCACCAGGGTGCCGAACTGCTCGATCACCGCCAGGGGCGAGTGGTTGGGCAGCATGATGCCCCCTGATCCCACTCGGATCCGCTGCGTGAGTGAGGCGGCCCGGTCGATCAGCAGGCTGGTGGCGCTGGAGGCCAGGGCGTCGGTGTTGTGGTGCTCGGCGAACCAGTAGCGCTCGTAGCCGAGCCTGTCGGCGGCCTGGGCGCCCTCCATCGAGGCGGCGATCGCCTCCCGGGTGGACTGGCCCTCCGAGATGGGCACCAGGTCCAGGATCGACAGGGGGACGTGGGGTGTGGATCCGTTGGCAGAGGAAGTCATGCCAGGAGCTTAGCCATAGCGGCTGGGCGCGCCGGGTGGCTGAGCCTAGAGCTGTGGGGGTCGGGTCGGATCGTGGTCGTCGTCGTGGATCCGCACGTGCGCCGCGGGGATGTCCTCGTAGCTGGTGGGATCGGAGATCGGCTCGAGGTGGGTGAGCACCGTGAGCTCCGGCAGGCGGCCCATGAGCTCCCGCTCCAGGTCCTCGATGTAGTCGTGGCCGTGCTTGACGGTCCACTCGTCGGGCACCAGCACGTGCACGTTCATGAACTTCTGCTGCCCGGCCTCGCGGGTCTGCAGGCCGTGGAAGGTGACCGTGCCGTCGGTGCGGCGGCGCAGGATCTCGGTGATGACCTCGTGATCCTCGTCCGAGAGCGCCTTGTCCAGCAGGCCGGAGACGGACTCGTGCATCAGGGAGATCCCGGTGACGATGATGTTCACGCCCACCGCGAAGGCCACCACGGCGTCCAGCCGCTCCCAGCCCGTCAGCGCCACCAGGCCCACCCCGATGATCACTCCCACCGAGGTCCACACGTCGGTCAGCAGGTGGCGGCCGTCCGCCCGCAGGGTGATGGAGCGGTAGCGCCGCCCGGCCCTGATCAGCACGAAGGCCACCGCACCGTTGATGATCGAGGCGATCACCGAGATCGCCAGGCCCCAGCCCACGTTCTCCAGGGGCTGCGGGTTCACGAACCGCTCCACGGCGGTGACCAGGATGACCGCGGCGGCCACGAAGATCATCGCGCCCTCCACCGCGGCCGAGAAGTACTCGGCCTTGGCGCGGCCGTACAGGAAGCGCTCGGTGGCCGGGCGGGCCGCGACCTTCAGCGCGATCAGCGCCACTACCGCGGCCACCAGGTTCACGGTGGACTCCGCGGCGTCGGAGAGCAGGCCCACCGAGCCGGTCATCGCCCAGGCGCCCGTCTTCAGGGCGATCGTGGCCACAGCCGCCGCGATCGACAGCCAGGCGAAGCGCGTGAGATCGACGGCCGACGACGAGGGGGCGTCCGGGCGGCGCGGCTGCGCCTCCGGAGCGTCGCCGGGGCCGGTGGGGTTCGGATCGGTCTGCACGGGTCTCTCCGCTCGTGAACTGTGCGCGCGGTGGAACGCTACCGGGTCGGAGCAGGATGCGCCCCGTCCTCGCTCATGATCGGATCAGCGCGAGCGTCGACCGGAGGAGAACGCGGCCAGGCCACCGCCGGCGCCCGGGGAGGATGTCGAGTACGCGGTACCGCCGGAGCGCCCCGAGCCCGAGCGGCCATCACCGGAGCGCCCCGAGCCCGAGCGGCCATCACCGGAGCGCCCGGCACCGCCGGAGCGGCCGGCGCCGGAACGACCCGCACGGTCACCGGGGCGACCGCCGCCGGAGCGCCCGGATCCGGACCCGCCGGCCTCTGCGTCGGGACGAGCCGAACCGCCGCCGGAGCGCCCGGATCCGGACCCGCCGGCCTCTGCGTCGGGACGAGCCGAACCGCCGCCGGAGCGACGCCGACCCTGACCGCCACCGGCATTGCCGCCGTTGACTCCACGGCCACCGTTGCCGCGGCCTGCGCCGGAGCGTCGACCGCCACCGGTGCCACGAACCGCGCCGCCACGCTCGCCGGGCTCCTGCACCGGAGTGCGATCGGGCACCTCGCCCAGTACGCGCTCCCCGGGCGCGAGGCGCTGTAGCACCTCGGCGCCGGCGCGCACTGCGGAGTGCACCTGGGGGCGGATCTTCGCGGCCCGCATCAGGGAGCTCACATCACCGCGCTGGTCCGGCGTCTGCACCGTGATCACGGTGCCCGCCTCGCCCGCGCGGGCGGTGCGGCCCGAGCGGTGCAGGTATGCCTTGTGCTCCACGGGCGGATCGGCGTGCACCACCAGGGACACCTCGTCCACGTGGATCCCGCGGGCGGCGATGTCGGTGGAGACCAGGGTGGTGGCCCCGCCGGACCCGAAGGCCTCCAGGTTGCGGGTGCGTGCGCCCTGGGAGAGGTTGCCGTGCAGCTCCACGGCGTCCACGCCGCTCTGCACCAGCTTCTTGGTCAGCTTCTTCGCCCCGTACTTGGTGCGTGTGAACAGGATGGTGCGGCCGGGTGCGGAGGCCAGGTCCAGCAGCACATCGAAGCGGTCGTCCGCGCTCACCTCGAGCACGTGGTGCTCCATCTTCGTGACCGTGGCGGTGGCCGGATCGGCCTCATGGGTGACGGGGGAGTGCAGGTACTGCTTGACCAACGTGCCCACTCCGGCGTCCAGGGTGGCGGAGAACAGCATGCGCTGGCCCTTGGAGGGGGTCTTGTCCATGATGCGGCGCACCATCGGCAGGAAGCCCATGTCGGCCATGTGGTCGGCCTCGTCCAGCACCGTGATCTCGATGGCGGAGAGGTCGGCGTGGCCCTGGCCCATCAGGTCCAGCAGGCGGCCGGGGCACGCGATCAGCACGTCGAGCCCGCGCTCGAGCGCGTCCACCTGGGGCTTCTGGCCGACACCGCCGAACACGGTGGCGGTGCGCAGCCCGGTGGCCTTCGCCAGCGGGGCGAGGGACTCGGCGATCTGGGCGGCCAGCTCGCGGGTGGGGGCCAGCACCAGGGAGCGCGGCTTGCGCGGGCTGCGCTTGCGGGCGCTCTCCTGCAGGCGCGCCACCAGGGGCAGCAGGAAGGCGTAGGTCTTGCCGGAGCCGGTGCGGCCGCGGCCCAGCACGTCCCGGCCGGCGAGGGAGTCAGGCAGGGTGGCTGCCTGGATGGGGGTGGGGGAGGTGATGCCGAGGGGCGCGAGCGCGTCGCTCAGCACGGAGGGCACGCCGAGGCGCGCGAAATCAGAGGAAAGCACAGAGGGATCCGTTCATCAAGAGTGGGTTCGCCGGGGCGCGTGCGTCGCAGTCACCGGAGGTCCCGGTGTGCGGAATGCTGCGCGGCCGGCGGAGACAGGGCCCGTCCTTCGGGCACGTCACCGATCACGGGGATCGGGATGGGTCTCCGCGGCAGGTCGTCGCGGCGAGATTCGACGGCGACCGTCACCGCCCACCGTACGCCCTCGAGGCCGTACGAGCGTGATCCGGGCCCTGGAATGTGACCCAGACGCGTGCTCAGCGCGCGAACGCGATCACTGCCCGCCTCCCAGGCCCGCATTGGCCACCGCCCTGCTTGGGGCTGGGGCGAACGGTGGGATTCCCAACCAGGAATTCCTGATCACTGGCACAGAACATGGCAGATGGTCTCGAGGTCGGGCATCAACTGCGCTTGACTGGACACATCCCCGATCAGCGCCGACCCCGAGGAGTCCCCCGTGCGCGCCACCGACACCGCACCCGATCCGGCCGCCCTGCCCGAGAAGCTCTCCGCGCTGTTCGCCCGCGCCGAGGAGCTGGCCGGGCACCTCGACGGGCCGCCGTCGGCCGCCAGTCCCGGCGACGCGGCCGGCGAACTGCCCCGACCCGAGCATCCACGCCCCCAGTTCCACCGCCCCACCTGGCTGAGCCTCAACGGCAGCTGGCAGTTCGAGATCGACCAGGGCGACTCCGGCCGTGAGCGGGGCCTGCTGGACCGCGAGCTGGACTCCCGGATCCTGGTGCCCTTCGCTCCGGAGACCACGGCCTCCGGCATCGGGAACAGGGACTTCCTGGAGGCCGTGTGGTATCGCCGCACCGTCACCGTTCCGGCCGACTGGGAGGGCCTGCGCCCGATCCTGCGCTTCGAGGCTGTGGACCACGAGGCCACCGTGTGGGTCAACGGCACCGAGGTGGCCCGCCACCGCGGCGGCTTCACCCCCTTCAGCGCCGACCTCTCCACCCTGGAGGGTGTGGGCGCAGGCTCCGAGCTGACCATCGTGGTGCGGGCCCGCGACCCGCACGACGTGGCCCAGGCCCGCGGCAAGCAGTCCACCTGGTTCCACGCCACCCACGCCAGCTACCACCGCACCACCGGCATCTGGCAGACGGTGTGGCTCGAGGGCGTGCCGGCCGACGAGATCCGCTCCCTGCGCATCATCCCCTCGCTCGCCTCCGGTTCCTTCTCCATCGACGCGTCGCTGTCCCGCTCCACACCCGGCACCCGCCTCGAGGTGGTCGCGAGCGCCCCTGGTGGCCAGGAGGTGGCCCGCGCCGAGGTGCGTGCCGACCTCGACCTTGCTCCGCATCTGGAGCTGGTGATCCCCGCCGAGCACGTGCGGGTGTGGGGCCCGGGGGAGCCCGAGCTGTACGCCCTGGCGGTGCGCCTGCGGGATGCCGAGGGCGCCGTGCTGGACGAGGCGCGGTCCTACGCTGGCCTGCGCTCCACCTCATTGAACGGTCACGAGTTCCGCATCAACGGCCAGAAGGTGTTCCAGCGCCTGGTACTGGACCAGGGGTACTGGGAGCACACCTTCATGACCTCCCCCTCCGACGAGGCGATGACCACCGACATCCGCCTGGCCTACGAGGCAGGGTTCAACGGCGCCCGCCTGCACCAGAAGGTGTTCGAGCAGCGGATGCTGTTCTGGGCGGACCTGCACGGCTACCTCACCTGGGGCGAGTTCGGCGACTGGGGCGCCTCGGGCAAGGGCCCGATGGGTGACAACCAGCAGCCCACCGCCTCCTTCGTCGCTGAATGGGTGCAGGCCGTGGCCCGCGACATCAACCACCCCTCGATCATCGGCTGGTGCCCCCTGAACGAGACCCACCAGGTGCTGCACGATCGCCTCACCCAGCTCGATGACGTCACCCAGGCGATGTACGACGCCACCAAGCTGGCCGATCCCTCCCGTCCGGTGCTGGACGCCTCCGGCTACTCGCACCGGGTGCGTGGGGCCGACGTCTACGACTCCCACTCCTACGAGCAGGACGTCGAGGCGTTCCGTGCCGAGCAGGCGGGTCTGGCCGACGGCACCCCCTTCGTCAACCGGCGCGAGCTGGCCCCCGACGACATGCCGTTCGCCGATGGAGCCTTCTCCCTGGCCTACGCCGGCCAGCCCTACTTCGTCTCCGAGTACGGAGGCATCTGGTGGAACGAGGAGGAGGCCCGGCGTGCCGCCGAGGCCGCCGCCGGTGACCGCACCGGCAACGATCAGGCCGTGTCCTGGGGCTACGGGGAGCGGGTGCGCTCGGAGGAGGAGCTGTATGAGCGCTTCGAGGGCCTCACCCGGGTGCTGCTCGAGGATCCGCTGATGTTCGGCTACTGCTACACGCAGATGACCGACGTGTTCCAGGAGAAGAACGGCATCGTGGACTTCGAACGCGGCCGCAAGCTGGACCTGGCCCGCCTGCGGGCGGTCCAGGAGAACCGCGCCGCCTACGAGGAGGACTGACCGAGCGCGAGCCCGGGCCCGGCGTGGGGAGCCGGTCTCCGACGGGGCCGGCCCCGTTCCCGCCGCCGTGCGGTCCCGGTCGCGCACGTCGGCTGCCCGCAAAAACCCGTGACCGATCGAGCCGCCGAGGCCAGGATGGAGGCATGATCGATCAATCGCGCCTCTGGGACGAACATGCCGCCGCGACCTACGACACTCCCGGTGAGGGCATGTTCGCCGCCGAGGTGCTGGAGCCGACGGTGGCACTGCTGTCCGAGCTCGCCGCTGGCGGGCGCGCCCTCGAGCTCGCGATCGGCACCGGGCGGGTCGCGATCCCGCTGCGGGAGGCAGGCGTCGAGGTGGCAGGCATCGAGCTGTCCGAGGCCATGATCGACCGGCTGCGGGAGAAGGTCGACGCCGCCACCATCCCCGTCGTCCAGGGTGACATGACCACCGCGACGGCGGGGGAGGGATTCACTCTCGCCTACCTGGTGTTCAATACCATCTCCAACCTGCTCACCCAGGAGCAGCAGGTGGAGTGCTTCCGCAACGCCGCCCGGCACCTCGCCCCTGGCGGGCGTTTCGTGGTCGAGCTGTGGGTGCCCCAGCTGCGTTCGCTGGCCCCCGGCCACGGCGGCACCGTGGAGGTCTCCGAATCCGGGTACCTGCTGGTCGACACCTACGACACCCTCGCCCAGCTCGTCGTCTCCCACCATGTCCGCTTCGATCCGCAGGTGGACGGCAGTCGCGAGGCCCAGCTCGCCCGCACCCCGCATCGCTACGTGTGGCCTGCTGAACTGGACCTGATGGCGCAGCTGGCCGGGTTCGAGTTCGAGCACCGGTACGCCGGGTTCGACCGCGCCGAGTTCACCGCCGAGTCGCGCAGCCACGTCTCCGTGTACCGCCGCGCCTGAACCCCGTGCGCGGCTCAGAGCACTCGGAGGTGCCGCTGGTCGCGGGCCGAGAGAGTGACGCCGATCCCCCGGTCGAAGGTCACCACGACGGCGCCGTGGCGCGCCGCCAGATTGACCAGGTGCACATCGGTGACCTGGCGGTGCCCCACGAGTCCTACGAGATCCACATTCGGTTCGAGCAGGGACGAGTCGTCGCGGAGGAACTGCCAATCGGGATGTCTCCGGATGCTCGACAATGAACGGAGTGCCACGGAGCCGGTGAGCTGGGTGCCCGTGATCCGTGGGTTCATCGCCAGTCGCAGAAGTCCGGATTCGGTGATCGGGGTGGTGGCGAACCCCGTGGTCCCCCGGAGCCACTCCACTGCCTGCTCATGATGCGTGTGCCCAGGGTGAACCAGCGCGACGAGGACATTCACGTCCGGGAGATCGAGCGCCTCAGTCATCATCGAGGGCGTCGTCGACATCGGCGGTGGTGATCGTGTGCTGGGGGTCGACAGGGAGCATGACAATGCCCGCCATCACCGGGGCGGGAGCCTCACGACGTTCCGCATCCAGCCCGGAGAGCCCGAGCTTGGAGACCGCTGCACCGAGAGACGTGCCGTCGCGTCGAGCGCGGGCACGGGCCGCCGCCAGCAGGCGGTCGTCGAGGTCGAGAGTGGTTCGCATGAGCACCAGCATAGAAGGGCATCACGCATCACGCATCGGGTGATCGGCCGTGCACGATGTCGCCGAACGGATCCGTGACCTCACGGACGGCGGCGTGCAGGTGGCGCTCGACGCCCTGGGATCGGCGGCCACCGCCCGGGCCGGGATCGAGTCGCTGCGTCCCCGGGGCCGCCATGTGCAGGTGGGACTGCTGCTGGGGGAGGATGCCGAGCCGTCGCTGCCCATGGGCCGGGTGATCGCGCAGGAGCTGCAGATCCGGGGCAGCCACGGGCTGGCCGCCACCGAGTACGCCGAGATGCTCGCTGAGATCGCTCGCGGCACCTTGGACCTGAGCCGCACCGTGGGCCGGGTGATCGGGATTGCAGACCTGCCGAGCGCGATGGTGGCGATGGGATCTCCGCCCACCGCGGCCGGGATGACGGTGGCGCGCCTGGTGAGAGGCGCGCGGTTCACTCGGGCGGGGTGATCGGCTTCTCGTAGGTCGCCGAGACCTGGTGCACCGTGAAGCCGAGCGACTCGTAGAGCCGGCCCGCCCCGGTGAGCGACTCGGAGTCCACCTCCAGTTCGGCCCGCTGGTAGCCGGCATCGGCAGCGGCCCGCAGGGAACGGGCGATCACCGCGCGGGCGATGCCCCGCCCGCGCGCCTCCGGCCGGGTCCCCACCAGGACCAGGTGCAGCACCGAGGGCTTGTGCTCCGAGGCCACCGCGTACCCCAGCACGGTGCCTTCCGGATCCACCGCCACCGCGGACTGCGCCGTCCGCGCCGTGTGGGCACTCCACCAGACCGCCCACTGCTCGAACGACGGGGCGGTGGAGCCCCAGTGGTCGGCGAAGGCCGCGACATGCGCCAGTCGCGTCGGCTCCCGGTGCTGCGGGCCCGGTGCGATGATCTCGACCCCGTCGACCTCGACCTCGGGCAGCGGGGTCCCGGTGAGGTCGAAGGCCATCTCGGACCACGAGCGGGCCCGTCGGTACCCGCGCCGCTCCAGGAGGGCACGGGCGTCCCGTCGGCCCCCTGGGCTGTACGGGTCCTGGCCGGCCGGGGCATCGATGCCCCCGAAGGCGCGGAAGTGCGCAGGGCGACCGGGATGGCGCTCGGTCGCGAGCTGGGCGCCCCGCCGTTCTGTGAGCTCCAGGATCCGGGTGCCGATGCCGCCCCGGCGATGCTCGGGGGCGACCCCGCCGCTGACCCCCGTGCGCACGCGCCCATCACGGTCGGTGCTGATGGAGACGCTCACGGCGCCGTACGCCACGAGCTCGTCACCATCACGCACGGCGACGGTGTCGGCCTGCAGATCCAGCCCCGGCATCGTGAGCCATTCACGCATGCTGGGCTCGTCGGCCACCTGCTCGTCGCCGTCATGGATGTGGATCCGGTTCGCCAGCGCGGCGAGCGCCCCGGCATCCTCCGGGCGCAGCGAGGTCCAGGTCAGGGGGGAAGAGGTGCTCACCCCAGGATGGTACGCGGATCCGATGCCGCACGATCGATCCGGATCCGATGCCGCACGATCGATCCGGATCCGATGCCAGATCGATCCGTCGGGGCGCCCGCGCCCCGGGGCGACTGCGCGTCGCAGCGAGGCTGTCTGCCTGTGGAACCATGGCCACCATGACGATCACCGCTGCGGCCGACGGCTCCGCCCTCGGCAACCCCGGCCCGGCCGGCTGGGCCTGGTACATCGACGAGGACACGTGGCGGGCGGGCGGCTGGCCCCATGGCACCAACAACATGGGGGAGCTGAAGGCCGTGCTGGACCTGCTGGAGTCCACCGCGGAGGACGCCGATCAGCACCTGGTCATCCTGTGCGACAGCCAGTACGTCATCAACTCAGTCACGAAGTGGATGCCGGGCTGGAAGCGCAAGGGGTGGCGCAAGAAGGACGGCAAGCCAGTGATGAACGTCGAGCTGCTGCAGGCGATCGACCGTGCGCTCGCCGGCCGCAGCGTCGAGTTCGAATGGGTCAAGGGCCATTCCGGCCACGCCATGAACGAGGCCGCCGACAAGCGCGCCAACGCCGCCGCCACCGCCTACTCGAGGAACCAGGACCCGCAGATCGGGCCCGGCTACCGCGGAGCACCGCCGTCGGCCACCGCTGCGGGATCCGCGGCCCCGGAAAGCCCTGCCGGTTCCGCACGCCCAGCTGTCGCTCCCGAGGCCTCCGCATCCCCTGAGCGTTCCGGTCGCGATGGCTCTGCCGGTTCCGCGCGCAGGGCTCGCCCCACCCCGGTGGCTCCGGCCGACGACGATGACCTCTTCAGCCTCTTCGAGGACATCTCCGGGGGCCCGGGCCCCGCCTCCATCACCGCTGTGGATCCCGACGCCACCGCCTTCGAGCAGGTCACCACCCGCGAGCAGGCCCTGCTCACCGACATGGTGCGCTCGGACCCGCCCAGCGCCGCCGAGCTGCTGCACCCCTCCTTCGCGGAGATCGGGGCGAGCGGCCGCACGTACGACCGCGACGACATCCTCGCCGCCCTCGCACCCCTGCAGGGCGTGGAGTCCTCGGACTTCGTGGCCGATGAGCTCGCCCCCGGCGTGGTGCTGCTGCGCTACCGCACCACCGGCCCGCAGGGCAGTGCGGAGCGCAGCTCGATCTGGCTGCGGGAGGGCGATCGCTGGCTGCTGCGCCACCACCAGGGAACCCCGGTCGACGAGAACCGCTGAGCTTTCCTGCCGAGGGGTGCACAGTTGGCGGTGAGGGCGGGCCATTCCGCCAACTGAGCACCCCTCGAGCCCGCCTGCCGCGAACAAGGACCTTGACGCCCGCATCCCCCTACTGTCTATGCTGTCCATAGACAGTAGGTTCACCGATGATCCGGGGGGCAGGATGCACATCCATATCGACCCCTCCGCCTCCGAACCGATCTACGAGCAGATCCGGGTCGGTATCGCTGAGGCGATCGTCGCCGGTGACCTCGAGCCCGGTGAGCCTCTGCCGTCGATCCGTGCACTGGCCCGGGATTTGCGCGTCAGCGTCATCACCACCACCCGCGCCTACAACGAGCTGGTGAGCGACGGTCTGGTGGTCCCCCAACAGGGGCGGGGCGTGTTTGTGCGCGACCACCCCACCGGTGCCCTGCAGGGCCGAGCCCTGGCCAGGATCCGAGAGGCCTTGGACGACGCGGTCCGCACTGCCCGGATCACCGGGATCGACGCACAGGACCTGCACACCATGCTCGACGAGCGCCTCCACTCCGACGCCGGGATGGACCACCGCGCCGCCGCCGGCCCCGCAGCCACTTCCGGTCCCACAGGCACAGCCGGCCATGCAGCGACCTCCGGCCCCACGGCCCGCCAAGACCCCCGTGCAACGGACCAGGAGACCCCATGATCACCGACCTCGCCCCCGCCATCGCCGTGCAGGACCTCTCGGTGCACCTGCCCTCCCAGCGCCGCTTCGGCGGGGCGCCCCACCACGTGCTGCGCGGCATCGACGTCACGGTGCCGTCCGGACAGGTCACCGCACTGGTGGGCAGCAACGGCGCCGGCAAGACCACGCTGCTGCGCACCCTGTCCGGGGCGATCCGCCCCAGCGCCGGGTCCGTGACAGTGCTCGGCGACCCGATCGGGGGGCCGGAGGACGCCCTGCCTGCCGGGGTGGGCGTGGTTCCCGATCAGCCCTTCCAGCCGGACCACTGGTCGGCCGACGACATGGTGCGCATTCTGCGAAAGATGGAGCACCGGGTTGATGCCGCCGGTATCGGCCGCCGGCTGCGCCGCGCCGGCATCGATCCAGGCACGGCGATCAAGAAGCTCTCCGCAGGGCAGCGCACCCGCCTCGTGCTCTCCGTCGTGCTCGGTGCCGCACCCTCCCTGCTGCTGCTCGATGAGCCCTTCGCCCGGTTGGATCCCCTCGCCCGGGAGGACGTCCTGGACGAACTGCGCAGGCACCAGGCCGAGGGGGAGGATCGCGCCATCCTGCTGTCCACCCACGAGCTGGGCAGCCTCGAACGGTTCGTGGACCACGTGGTGCTGCTGCACGAGGGGAAGGTGCTGCTGGAGGGGCCCTTGCTCGACCTCGCCGATCAGCACCTCGTGGCCACCATCCCCATCGACCCCCTGCCGCCGATGCGCCTCCTCCGAGGGCACCGGCGCACGGGCGACGTGCTCGATGCGCTCGTCGCCACGGAGGACGCCGTGTTCCTGCCCGGCAACGCCTGCCTGCGCAGGGCCACCATCCAGGACGTCCTCACCTTCACCCTCCGGGAGGCAGCCCGATGAACCCCCTCGACACCGCCATCACCCCCGCCGCCCGCCGCGAACGCCCCACCGGGCCACTGCGCCGTGCCTTCGCCCTCGAGCACAAGCACCACTACGACCTCCTGGGCCTCTACGGGATCCTCGCCGTGGTCGTCATCCAGCTGAGCTGGTTCGCCGAGATCCACGTGGGCTTCGTCCTGATCCTGCTGGCCGCACGGGCGCCCTGCGACCTCGTGGGCCGGCGCCACGACGACGAGCGCCTGCTGCGCGCCTCCCTCGGCATCTCCCGCGCCGATGCGGTACGGACACGATTCCTCATGGTGCTGTGGTGTCAGGTGCTGCTCATGGCCGGTGCCGCGTGGAGCATCCTGGCTCGCGATTACGGGCCTGACGACCTTCACTGGAGCAGCTTCGCCTCTTCGCCCGGACCCGCAGCTCTCACCCTCCAGGATCATCTGGTGGACATCGGCCTGTGGGTTGCGGCGATCATGTGGGTCCATGCCCTTCTGGGTGGCGAGGCGAACCGCCCCGGGCGCGGCCCGGCAGGGGCACGCGCGATCGCCCTCTTCATCGGGGTCTCCATCATGGAGTGCATGCTGTTGATCGGAGTGTGGTGGCTGGTCCGGCTCCCCTTCGAGAACAGTCCGTCCGGAGGGGACATGACCTCCTTCGCGCAGACCAGCAGCACAGCTCAGCTGATCACCGTGGCCCTGGCCCTCGGCAGCGCGGTGCTGGTGCTCCTGTGGCGGCGACGCAGCTGGATCCGTCACGCCTGACCGGATCCACCCCGCGCGAGTCCGCCCCATGGTCGGATGGCGTACCGCGAATGGAGCCGAACAGCCGCGTCAACGCCGTGAAGCAACCGTTCGCCTCCGCTCGAGCACGCCCTCGCCTGCGTGCACTCGCATCCCCGCCTCGCTGGCCCAGCAGTGACCCTGTGGGACGATGACCGCCATGACCACCCCCGCAGTCGGCCCCGCCTCCGGGCGCCCGGCCGCACGGGGACGGCGCGGCCGGGTGACCTCGTCGTCGATGCGCGGGGCCGCCACGGGGCAACCCGCACCCAGGCCCTCGGCCGCGCGGGGTCCGACCGGTCCCGCGGCCTCCGTGCCGCTCACTCAGCGGGCAGGCGGCCCGGACCTGGCGCGTGGCCTGGCCCTGCTGGGCATCGCCATGGCCAACACCGTCGGCTGGCTTCACGGGACGCAGTGGACGGTGCTGCTCAAGCAGGCCGACGCCACCGTCGCCGACCGCATCGTCGACGTGATCGCCGCGCTCACCGTCGACAACCGCGGGTTCCCCCTGTTCGCCCTGCTGTTCGGGTACGGCATCGGAGTGCTCCACCGCCGCTCACTGGCGCGCGGGGAGCGCTCCCGCACCTTCCTGGTCCGGATGCTGCGCCGCCACCTGGTGCTGCTGGCCCTGGGCCTCGCCCACGGGATCCTGCTGTTCAGCGGGGACATCCTCGCCTCCTACGCGATCATCGGGATGCTGTGCGCCGTGCTGGTCAGCCGTCGCAGCCGCTGGCTGCTGCCGTTGGCCGTGCTCCTCACGGTGCCGCTGCTGGCCCCCTGGGGCTGGGCCGATGCCACCTACGGCTTGATCCCGGCCGACGGATACCCCGATGCGAGTGCGGCCACGTACATCGAAGGCCTCGAGATCCGGGCCGGGGACATGCTCTATGGCGTCGGCACCGCGCTGGTGATGGACCTCGGCCTGCTGGGGCCGATGGCCATCGGCGCCATCGCCGCTCGGATCCACCTGCTCGAACAGGTCACGCCCAACCGGGACCTGCTGCGGCCCATCACCGCAGGGGGCATCGCCGTGGGGCTGGCCGGCGCAGTGCCACTGACCGCGGTGCTGGTGGCAGACCCCCACCACGCGTGGTTCGCCTCGGAGGTGGGCCTCGGCATCCTCGGTGTGCTGCACCAGCTCACCGGAGTGGCCGGCGCGCTCGGTGCGGCCACGGGAGCCGCCCTCGTCGCCGATGCCGTGCGCGGCCCCGCCGATGCTGTACGCGACCCCGCCGATGCTGTGCGCGGCCCCGCCGATGCTGTGCGCGGCCCCGCTGATGCCGTGCGTGGCCACGCCGGCGAGAGCAGCCCCGAGCCGTCCCGTCGCAATCCGGTCGCCGTCGCTGTGCACGCCGTGGAAGCGCTCGGAGCGACGGCCCTGACCGCGTACGTCCTGCAGTCCGTCATCTTCCTGGCCCTGTACCCGCCCTACACGCTGGACCTCGGAGCACGCATCGGCTCGGCCTGGTCAGCGGTGATCGTGCTGGCCGGCTGGCTGGTGATGATCGTGCTCGCCTCCTGGCTGCGACGCGCGGGCAGGCGCGGCCCCCTGGAGTTCGTGCTGCGACGCCTGGCCGGATCCACCTCCCCCCGCGGGTCCGACCCGGGCAGCGCGGATGCTGCGAGCGTGGGCCCTTCGATCGCCGGATCCGCACACTCGGCCCTCGGGAGCCGCACATGACGGTCTACGCCGACACCCCGCTGTGGGGCAGGCACAGCACCCTGTGGGGCCACCTCATCTCCGACACCTCACTGGAGGAGCTGCACCGGGCGGCCGACCGGGCGGGCCTGCACCCGCGTGCCTTCGACCTGGACCACTACGACTGGCCCGCCTCCGCTCACCGCGACCTGGAACGGGCCGGGGCGGTGTTCGTCAACGGCCGCGAGCTCACCCGCATCCTCATCGCCTCCGGGCTGCGCATCCCCCTGGTGGACCGCCCGGCCGCCCGGGCCCGGCGCACCGCCGAGCACGCCGCCCAGCTGGGACTCGATCCGGCACCGCGGGACCTGATCGTGGGTCTGGTGGGCCATGTGGACCCGCTGCCCGACGAGCCCGGTGCCTACCGCCTCACCCGCGACGACCCCGCCGCAGCGCCGCGCATCGAGGCCCGGGACGAGACCGGTCGGGCCGCCGCAGAGGAGTTCCTGCGCCGGGCCGACGCGGCCGCGCGAGCATGCGGAGAGACCGGGTTCGTCGGCCAAGCGATGGACGTGGCTGCGGGCGTCGCTGCGGACTGACGGGTTCCTCGCACCGGTCTGTCAGGGCATCGTGCCCGGCTGTCAGGGGCATCGCGCCAGCTCGACCGGTATCTCGCCTGGAGCGGGCGCTCAGGTGTTCGGGGACGGAACGCTGGGGCTGGTGGGCAGGGTGAGCGCGCGCACCTGGTCCGGCTGCGCATGGTGCTCGGAGTCCACCTGAGCGCTGGGCAGCTCGACCCAGAACGTGCTGCCTCCGCCGGGCGTCTCCCGCACCCCGATCCGCCCCTGATGCTGCTCGACGATGGTCGCGGCGATCGACAGGCCCAGGCCCGCGCCGCCGCCCTGCGTGGCCGAGCGGGACCGCGACTCGTCCGTGCGGTAGAAGCGCTCGAACACCTTCTCCCGCTGCTCCTCGGAGATGCCGGGACCGTGATCGCGCACCTCGATCAGCGTGGTGCCGTGCTCCGTCGGCCCCACTGCCAGCTCCACCGGGGAGCCCTTGGGGGTGTGCCGGTTCGCGTTGCCCACCAGGTTCAGGATCACCTGACGCAGGGAGCTCTCGTGCCCCAGCACCCCGATGGGCACGTGGGGATGCATCGTCATCGGCGTCCCCGACAGGGAGGTCACCATGACACGGCGCCGGGGATCCAATGCCCGCAGGTCCTGAGCGGCGTCGAACAGGGCATCGGCCAGATCCACCGGGGCCACGTCCAGATCCGGCTTCTCGTCGAGCCTGGCCAGACGCAGCAGGCTCTCCACCAGGGAGCCCATGCGGCGGGCCTCGTCCTCGATGCGGCGCATGGCCTGGGCGACGTCCTCGTCGGTGCGCAGGGCACCCATCCGGTACAGCTCGCCGAAACCGCGGATGGCGGCCAGTGGGGTGCGCAGCTCATGGGAGGCATCGCCCACGAAGCGGCGCATCTTCGCCTCGGAGCGGGTTGCCCGCTCCTCCGACTCGGAGCGGGTGGCGAAGGACTGCTCGATGTGCACCAGCATCTCGTTGACCGACAGTGCCAGTGCGTGCACCTCGAGGCTGGTGTCGCTGACCGGGACGCGCCGCGAGAGGTTGCCCGCCGCGATCTGCGAGGCGGTGGCCTCGACGTCCTGCAGCGGCTCCAGGGAGCGATGGGTCATGTACCCACCCAGGCCCATTCCCACCAGCACCACCAGGGTGCCCACCAGCACGATGATCAGCGCCATCTCGTGCATGGTGCGGTCCACGCTCGTCAGGGGAAGCGCCACGTACATGCTGCCCATGTCCGGGCCGGTGCTGAGCACCACCGCCACGCGCCACCGGTTCTCGTTGGAGTCGACCACCGTGAAGGGACGACCGCCGCGGAGCACGATCTCCTCCTCCGTCAGATCGGGGAAGTCGATCGTCACGTCGCCGTCGCCGTGGTGGACGATCACGTTCTCGATGGAGCGGCCGTTGTGGTCGCGGATCTCCACCGCGTACTCCACGGGCGTGTACCCGGCGCTCTGGACGGCGTCGTCATCCCCGGCCAGCTCCAGCTGGGCCAGGGTGAGCATCTCGCTCATACCGGCGCGCAGGTCGTTGTCGACCGACTGGATCAGGGTGCGGTTCAGCAGGAACAGCGAAAGACTGCCGGTGATCGCCGTTCCGGTCACCAGCAGCAGGGAGATCAGCGCGACGATCCGCGTCCACAGCGACACGGGACGCTCGGGGCGCAGGGCGGGCAGCGCCACACCTCAGCCTTCGGCGGCACGCAGCACGTACCCGATGCCGCGCTTGGTGTGGATCATCGGCTCACCCACCACGTCGATCTTGCGGCGCAGGTAGGAGATGTAGGACTCGACGATCCCCACCTCGCCCGACCAGTCGTAGTCCCACACGTGGTCCAGGATCTGGGTCTTGGAGACCACCCTCCCGGCGTTCAGCATCAGGTAGCGCAGCAGCTTGAACTCGGTGGGGGACAGGTCGATCACCACATCGCCTCGGTGCACCTCGTGGGAGTCCTCGTCCAGCCGCAGGTCCCCGACCACCAGAGCGCTCTCCACCGCCGGATCCGCTCCGCCGTGGGTGCGTCGCAGCACTGCGCGGATGCGGGCCACGACCTCCTCCAGGCTGAACGGCTTGGTGACGTAGTCATCGCCGCCGACGGTCAGGCCGGCCACCTTGTCCTTGGTCTCGTCACGAGCGGTGAGGAACAGGATCGGGTACTGCTCGCCGCGGTCGCGCAGGCGCCGGGTCACGGTGAAGCCGTCCATGTCCGGCAGCATCACGTCCAGTACCACAAGATCCGGCTGGTGCTCGGTGGCGGCCTGGATCGCCTCGTTGCCGGTGGCGGCGGTGAACACCTCGAAGCCCGCGAAGCGCAACGACGTGGCCAGCAGGTCACGGATGTTCGGCTCGTCGTCGACGACGAGGAGGCGGGCCTCGTACTCCTGGTGCTCAGTGGTCATGGGTCAACCGTCCTCCGATCAGTTGGGAGTCAGCTGGACGTTCACTGTACGCGGTGCCGGGGGAGCGGCCCAGGGCCGGGGTCGCGGGGTCAGCGCACGGCGCGCTGGATCCTCTCCTGCTGGCGCCGCAGCTTGCGGATGGTCAGGCCCATCTGGATCATCCTCACCGATCCCACCAGCGCCATCACCAGCGCGCCGGCGATCGCAGCCAGCAGCATCGCCACACCCAGCGGCAGGTCGAACTCCGCGTTGAAGTACTGGAAGGTGGCGGTGACGTTGTTCTGGATCACGAAGATCAGCAGCAGGATCAGCACGATCGCGCCCAGGATCAGGGAGAGCCACACCGCCGCGGTCTTGCCGCCGCTGCGCGGCTCCGCGTCGAGAGCAGGATCGTGCGGGTCGCGGGCCGTGGGCGCCTCGCGATGATCGCGGTCGAGATCGCGGTCCGCGTCGCGACGATTGAGCTCGCTACGATCGAGATCACGACGGTCGGCGTCCTGGCGCTCGTCGCGAGGCCGGTCCTCGCTGCGACGGGGCTCGTCCCGGCGGTCGAGGTCCCGGGGGCGGTCATCGGGGTACGTGCCGCGGTCGCTCTCGGGGCCGCGCGTGACCGGACGGTCCAGGTGGTCACGTCCGCGGGGGTCGGATCCGGTGCTCATGCGGTGCTCCTCGGGGAAGAACGGGCGGCCACGCGGCCGAAGCGGTGCGTGCTGGCACCACTGTAGTCACCGGACCCGGCTCGGCCGCCATCGAACAGCCGCGCTCCCTCACCTGTCGGGCGAGGTGATGCGTCACGGCCTCAGGGCCCGTCTGCCTCCGCGAGGTCCTCCGCATCCACGATGCGGTAGGCGTAGCCCTGCTCGGCCAGGAAGCGCTGCCGGTTCGCGGCGAAGTCCTGGTCCTGGGTGTCTCGCACCACCACCGTGTAGAAGTGGGCGGAACGGCCGTCGGCCTTCGGGCGCAGCAGGCGGCCCAGCCGCTGCGCCTCCTCCTGGCGGGAGCCGAACGCTCCGCTGACCTGCACCGCCACGGATGCCTCCGGCAGGTCGATCGAGAAGTTCGCGACCTTGGAGACCACCAGGCGGTCGATCCGACCGGCGCGGAACGCGTCGAACAGCTCCTGTCGCCGCTTGACCGGGGTCCGCCCGGTGATCAGATCGGCGTCCAGTCGCTCGGCGATCTCCTCCAGCTGGTCGAGGTACTGGCCGATCACCAGCAGCGGCTCGCCCTGGTGGCGCCGGGCGATCGCCTCCACCACCGGGAGCTTCGCCGGGTGCGCCGCACCCAGCCGGGCCCGGTCCTCCGGCTCGGCCATGGCGTAGGCCATCCGGTCCGAGGCCGGCATCGCCACCCGCACCTCGGTGCAGTCCGCCGGTGCGATGTACCCCTGCGCCTCGATGTCCTTCCACGGGGCGTCGTACCGCTTCGGACCGATCAGGGAGAACACCTCACCCTCGCGGCCGTCCTCCCGCACCAGGGTCGCAGTCAGGCCCAGGCGCCTGCGGGCCTGCAGATCCGCGGTCATCCGGAACACGGGTGCGGGCAGCAGGTGCACTTCGTCGTACACGATCAGGCCCCAGTCCCTGGCGCTCATCAGCTCCAGGTGGGGGTGGACGCCCTTCCGCTTGGTGGTGAGCACCTGGTAGGTGGCGATGGTGATCGGCCGGATCTCCTTGGTGGCTCCGGAGTACTCGCCGATCTCCTCCTCGGTCAGGCTGGTGCGGCGCAGCAGCTCATCGCGCCACTGCCGTGCCGAGACCGTGGAGGTCACCAGGATCAGGGTGGTGCGCTCCATGGCGGCCATCGCCCCGGCTCCCACCAGGGTCTTGCCGGCGCCGCAGGGCAGCACCACCACGCCGCTGCCGCCGTGGCGGAACCCGTCGATCGCCTCGAGCTGGTAGGGGCGCAGCTCCCAGTCCTCATCGCGCAGGGCGATCGGGTGCGCCTCGCCGTCGACGTACCCGGCCAGGTCCTCCGCCGGCCAGCCCAGCTTCAGCAGCGCCTGCTTCAGCGCACCGCGCTGGGACGGGTGCACCGCTACCCGGTCGGGATCCAGCCTCTCGCCGAGCATGCCCTGAACCCGCTTGGAGCGCAGCACCTCCTCGAGCACGGCGCGGTCCAGGGCGCGCAGCACCAAGGAGTGCTGCGGGTCCGCGAGCAGCTGCAGGCGCCCGTAGCGGTCCATCGTGTCCGCCACGTCGATCAGCAGCGAGTGGGGGACTGTGTAGCGGGAGTTCTCCACCAGCGCCGCCACCACCGACTCCGCGTCGTACCCGGCGGCCCGGGCGTTCCACAGCCCCAGGTCGGTGATGCGGTAGGTGTGCACGTGCTCGGGCGCACGCTCCAGTTCGGCGAAGGGCGCGATCGCGGCCCGCGCCTGGGCCGCCCGCTCATGGGCGACCTCCAGCAGCAGGGACTTGTCGCTCTGGACGATCAGGGGGCCGTCGGTCATCGTGCCAGGCTACGCCGCGGCACGAGCCCGATGCCGGGATGCGGGGCGAGGGGGCTCAGGCCCGGGCGGGATCCGGCAGTTCGCGGCCGTGCAGGCGCTCGAACATGCCTAGCTGGAACAGCACGTAGAACGGGATCGTCACGATGATCGGCAGCACGAACATGCCGGCCGCCGAGCCCACCACGCTCAGGACAAGCCACGCCACGATCGTCGTGCCCAGGTTCGCGCGCACCAGCGCCACGCTCTGCTTGATCGCCTCGACGGGGGAGGCACCGCGGGCGGAGGCCGGGATCGCGAAGAACAGCAGCACCGAGGCGATCAGGCCCGGGATGTAGAACAGCAGTGAACCGATCAGGGTGATCACGCCCACCAGCAGGGCGGTGAGGATGATCCGCATCGGACCGACCATGGCCTGCCCGAGGGTGGGGCGAGCGCCCTCCACGACCACCTCGGCGGCCCGCCCGGCACCGGATTCCCACAGCAGTGCGACCGGGATCAGCGGCAGCATCATCCCGAACAACACCGCGTAGAACACGAGCAGCTCCCGCAGCGGGACCTGCTCGGGATCCGGGGACTGCGAGACCATCCCGGCCAGCACGATCACCGCCACGACGACGGCGGCGATCCCCAGCACGATCAGCACGACCGTGTAGAGAAGACCGGAGACCAGGTACGCCACGGGGTTGCGGAGCACAGCGTTGCCGGCGAACCGCAGAGCGGCACCCAGATCGGAGGCCAGATCCGTTCCGGGTGGAGGCACGACACCGGCCGGGCCCTGCCCCGCCGGTGCGGAGTGCGCAGTCGCCTGCGGATGCGAGGCGTCGGCATGGGAGTCGGGCTGGACTGCGGGGTCGGACGGCGCGGGCCAGGCCCGCGGCTGAGGCGCGGGGGAGGGCGACGGCACATGGGAAGTCATCGCGACGAATCTCCTGGAGGACAGCGGCCAGGCGCGAGCCGGGACCGGTGGACTGATCACCATCACGGTAGTGGCCCTTCGTCGCTGCCCGGCACCACCGAGGGTCGATCAGGAGGATGCCTGAAGTCGACCCTTTCTCCCTTCCACGCGTGCCCGACGGTGCGGGGTTGCCGGTCCTTGCCCTCGACCCCGTGCGGAATCGCCCCTCCTCTCTAGAATGGGCAGCGGTGATCCGCGCTCCGAGCGCCCCGCCCGCGGGCGTCGGCCCGGATCGACAGCCCCCGACCCGAGGAGTTCCCATGGCATCCTTCGCACCCTCACCCGCCGACGTCGCCGACATCGGTGTGACCGGCATGGCCGTGATGGGCTCGAACCTGGCCCGCAACCTTGCCCGCAACGGCTTCAAGGTCGCCGTCCACAACCGCTCCGTCGGCAAGACCGAGAAGGTCATCGCCGACCACGGATCCGACGGCGAGTTCTACCCCTCGGAGTCGATGGCCGACTTCGTGGCCTCCCTGCAGAAGCCCCGCGTGGCGATCATCATGGTCAAGGCCGGCAAGCCCACCGACGCCGTGATCGACGAGCTGGCCTCCCTGATGGACGAGGGCGACATCATCGTCGATGCCGGCAACGCCCTGTTCACCGACACCCGCCGCCGCGAGGCCGCCCTGCGCGAGAAGGGCCTGCACTTCGTGGGCTCGGGCGTCTCCGGGGGTGAGGAGGGCGCCCTGAACGGGCCCTCGATCATGCCTGGCGGCACCAAGGAGTCCTACGACCGCCTGGGCCCGATGTTCGAGAAGATCTCCGCGCACGTGGACGGCGAGCCCTGCTGCACCCATGTCGGTGCGGACGGCGCCGGCCACTTCGTGAAGATGGTGCACAACGGCATCGAGTACGCCGACATGCAGGTGATCTCCGAGGCCTACGACATGATGTCCAAGGCCCTGGGCATGAGCGCCCCGGAGATCGGCGAGGTCTTCGCCGAGTGGAACAAGGGGGACCTGGAGTCCTTCCTGATCGAGATCACCGCCGAGGTGCTGGCCCACACCGACGCCGACACCGGCAAGCCCTTCGTGGACGTGATCCTGGACCGCGCCGCCCAGAAGGGCACCGGCGCCTGGACCGTGCAGACCGCCCTGGACCTCGGCGTCCCGGTCACCGGCATCGCCGAGGCCACCTTCGCCCGCTCCGTCTCCGGTTCGGTGCCGCAGCGCGAGGCCGGTCAGGCCGTGCTGCCCGCGCAGGCGCAGGCCCCCGAGATCGCCGATCGCGCCCAGTTCATCGACGACCTGCAGAAGGCGCTGTACGCAGCGAAGCTGGTCTCCTACTCGCAGGGCTTCGACGAGATCGCCAAGGGCGCCGAGGAGTACGGCTGGGACATCACCCTGGGCGACATGGCCCGCATCTGGCGGGGCGGCTGCATCATCCGGGCACGCTTCCTGGACCGCATCACCGAGGCCTACGAGCGCACCCCGGATCTGGCCCTGCTGCTGGCCGACGAGTACTTCACCACCGAGATCACCAAGTGCATCCCGGCCTGGCGCCGCGTGGTGGCCTACGCCGCCACCGCCGGGTACCCGGTGCCCGTGTTCGCCTCGACCCTGTCGTACTACGACGCGGTGCGGGCCGAGCGCCTGCCTGCCGCCCTGGTGCAGGCCCAGCGCGACTACTTCGGTGCCCACACCTACCAGCGTGTGGACGCCGAGGGCACCTACCACGTGGAGTGGTCCGAGGATCGCCGACAGACCCGCCAGGACTCCGACCAGCACGGCGTGACCCACGGCATCGTGGACCGCGAGGCCGGTGAGGACGTGAAGGCCGAGTCCGCCGACGGCGCGGGGCAGACCGAGAGCCAGGGCTCCTCCCGCTGAGCCTGCCCGCTCCCCCA